>JAFPYT010000156.1 GCA_017394445.1 Bacteroidales bacterium
AAAATCAATCCAGCAAAAAATCCTGAGAATGCTGTGGAATGGTTTTTCCCAGTTGCCGATCTGCATTATTCGCATTGGGACGGCGGTGTGATTGGCTCGGTAACAATCTCAGATTCGTACTCAAAGAAAGACAATTTGGCAATATTCAACGACCTTGAAGGTTATCTCTATATACTTGATTATATGCAACTTGACGGAGATAAAAAAGTACTTGGTCCCGATAGCCTTACCCTCTACCCCACTCCCAAACTGCTTTGCAAACAACAAACTTACCTTACAATTGCCACACCCGTTACCGATGGCAAGCGTATTGCCGCACCCACCGACAAAGGTTTCTATCTATTTGATATTCAAAAAGATAAAAAATCAGGTCTAATCACATTAAAACAATTAGACCTGATTCCAACGCTTCCTGCTGATGCCACACCGTCGTTTTACAACAAAATGCTGTTTGTACCTACCTACGACGGCAATATGGTTGGGTTAGGAAGAAAAAAATAACTAAACTACTTTTTCACTTTATAAATTCTAAAAGTCATTGCATCCAACTTGTCCTCAATAACCGAAACTTTATCGCCTGAGGCTTTGGTAGTTCCGTGTTGCGGAATAATGCGCGTAGGATTGTCGAGAGTGTTTTCTGCATCTAAATCGTTGCAGGTGAGAGTAATGGTAGAAACATCGTGATTACCTTTCAATCCATTGAGGTTCAATTTGATAGACTGAGCATGTTTGCTTGTGTTAATCACTTTTACAATCACAACATTCTCCTTTGTGTCCACCACAGCACTTGCAAAAAGTCCGTCCTGACCTGCAAGACCTGCCACTGGTTTCTTATCCATTGTGAGCGAAATAGAATTGGTTCCCTTGTTGGTGGCGTACATCTGCTGAACGTAGTAACTTACTGATTTAAACATTCTTGTATTATCAAACCAAATCAAATCGGGACGCCATTGCCAACCGTCGATATGTGCAAACAAAGGTGCGTATGCGGTAATGTGAACAATATCTGCATTGCGCTCAAAATCAGTCATAAAGGCAGCTTCGTAAAGCGAAGTTTCATAATGGTTGTATTTTTTACCCTTACCGTGGCAAGCGTATTCACCAGCAAAAACTTTCGGACCTTTTCGGCTGTAACTTTCATAACGGAGAGTATTTTTGGGGTCGAGAAACCACGATTCGGGACGGTAAAAATGCTCGTCAACCAAGTCGGCTTTCTGTTCGCGCATAGCTTGCCAACCTTTTTCGTACATCTCGCCTTCGGAATCAGGACCCGATGTGCCAACAATTTTGATTTCGGGATATTTTTCGCGGATAGCCTTTACAAAAGGTTTAAGACGCTGATAATAAAGGGTATCCCACTGTTCGTTGCCCACTGCAAGAAATTTAAGATTAAAAGGTGCGGGGTGACCCATTTCGGCGCGAACCTTGCCCCATTTTGAATTTTTGTCGCCGTTGGCAAATTCAATCAGGTCGAGACAGTCTTGGATATAGGGTTCAAGCTGGTCGATGGGACAGTGAGCCGAAGCATCGTTCCAATTTTGAAACTGACAAGCCATTCCCACGTTCAACACTGGAAGAGGCTCAGCACCAATATCTTCGGCAAGTTGAAAATACTCAAAGAATCCAAGACCGTAGCTCTGAAAATAATCGGGGAAAAGCTTATAATCAAAAGTGCTAATCCAACGGTTGTCGTTAAGCGGACGGTTTTCAACAGGTCCGACGGTGTTTTTCCATTGGTAACGGGTTTCAAGTTCAAAACTCTCCACAATGCAGCCTCCTGGGAAACGCAATACTCCTGGGTGCATATCAGCAAGAGCCTGAGCAAGGTCGCGGCGCATACCGTTCTCTCTGTTTTTGAATGTGTTAACAGGGAAAAGACTAATATGTTCTAAGCAAACAGGATTGTTACCTTTAAGGAAAATACGCAAGCGTGCATTGTTGTCGGTTTTGGGCGATTTCAAAATCACTTGGTATTTTTTCCAATCCTTTGAGTTTACAACAATCTCTTTTTCAACAAATTCCTGATGCTCTTCCATAGTGCTTTGGTCGATCAACTGCACACGGATAGTGGCATCACCATCGGTAGCCTTAGCATATACGGTAAAGCGGTAATCCTCATCTTTGAGCAAACCGATACCGAAAAAACCTTCGTTGGTGAGCGACGTGCGGCGTTCGGGATGTCCTGGATACGAGAGCGTTACATAATGCGGGCAACGGTCGAAAGGACCATCATTCTTCACCTCCACCTTGCCGGTAGTTTGCCATCCCATAAGGTTCTGGGGAAACTCAAACGAGCGGTTTTTTACCAACTCGCCATACAATCCACCGTCGGCGGCGTAGTTGATATCTTCAAAGAAAATGCCGTACATAGTGTTTTGCACGGGAGCACCGGGTTTGGCGGTAAGCACATCCATTACGTGCGTTTGTGCATTAGCGGCAAGGGTCAACGCCAATGCAGCTGCGGTTATTAACTGTTTTTTCATAAATTAAAATTTTTAAAGTAGATTTAAAACATGCACAAAAGAACAAAATAAATAGCATTTGGAGGGGGACAAACGGACATTTTCGTTGCACAAAAACGCCTAAAGGCAAAAAAAAAGCATCCGGCATGGTCTTCCGGATGCTAAATCAGGCCTCGCGCCTGATATTTTCGAAAAGGAATAATTAATTGTCTGTAAACGGAACCATGTCGATATTTAAATTTGATCCGTAGATGTAATCTTTAATATCATCTCGCATATCGGCATCGTCTTGATAATAATACCACAAAACTTTTACTTTTCCACCGTCCAGTTCAAATTGTTTCAAAACGCTAAGCATTTTCAAAATCCATTTTGAAGTGCTTGTATTGAAATACTTGAGCTGTAAGATAAATTCAATTTCTTTTGCATTCTTCACATAATCCTTCAACCAATCCACGAGTTCGGTATAAAACTTTGAAGTTTCTTCCAAAAACGATTCGCCTTTAATGATACACTTACCCGTTGAAGCCACAAAATCTACTGCGGGTATAATGTAACTATCACGGCTCTCTTGGATGTGGATATCATTCATCGTGACAGAAGGTTAGAATGGTATAATATTGATATTCAATCCGGTATCAATCATATAGTCTTCGATATCCTCCTGCATATCAGAGTCGTTTTCGTCGTAATGCCAGTTAACAGTTACCTCACCGCCTTCGTCCTCATAGTCTTTAAGAACGTTGAGCAAGTCCAAAATGCATCGCGACGTACTTGTATTAAAATACGTTAGCTTTATAATAAAAGCAATAGGGCGTTTAATTTTTGTGGTAAATTCCACAAGCCAGTCTACGAGGGGTTTGTAAAATTCCGCCGTATCTTCCAAAAACGATTCGCCTGACAATTCACAAATACCTGTTTTGGCATCGAATTTCACAGTCGGGGTGAAAAAGTTTTTGTGCGATCCCTCTATTTCAATATTTTCTAATTCCATTTTCGAATGTTGTTAAAGTGACCAATTAATATTCCTTTTCAATTAACTATTTCTAAAATTATCTTTCGATATTTTAACGGCTATCGACAAGAAAGATTCATCGTCGTTTACCGGTGTAAGTTCTATATCTAACGGACTTTCAGCGGTTAAAGCCACCTGAATAAGTCCTATGTTGCCGCTGTTGGGTTTACCCTCGTTGGCAAGTCGGCGTTGTTCGCGGCGGTATTCGCGTAGGCTGTCGCGGTCGAGCGAGTTGATAGTCTCGCATTTTTCGATTACCGGCACCACATCGGCATTGTTTACCACATTGCCCGTTACAAATGTGTAAGAGTTACCACATTCGCTCACCACAAGTGTGCCTAAACCCACGGACTTGCCGTTTTCCAGCTTACAACTTTCAGCGCTATACAACCAAACATTTTGAGCAAGTTCCATAAAGACTTTAAAAATCTTATTTTTGGCCTTGTCGCCTCCATCGTTGGTAACAAGGAGAATGTTTTCTCCTATCACGGTCATAATCCTTTCGTCAATTGGTCCTTTGTACGAAACCAATATGTTTTGATTCATCAGATTATGATACTCATAAAGGCTGAAATCGTATTTCTCTTTTTTCTTTACCATATCAAAGTCAATTTTAGGTCAGGTGCAAATATAAACTTAATTTCTCTTATATTAAAATATCAGCGTACTTTTTTTATTATTTTTGTTCTTCGGATATAGGAATAATGTTGATATCCAATCCAGTTTCGAGTATAAAATCCTCAACTTCTTCGAGTTCCTCTTCCGAATCGTCGTAATACCAGTTAACTTCCACGTCGCCGCCTTCTTTCTGATACTTTTTAAGCATGTCAAGAATATCAACTAAACATTTAGAACTACTTGTGTTAAAGTAACTCAGCTTAAAATTGAAATGAAGCGGACCTTTAACCGTTTCGGTGTATTCTTTGATCCACGCGAACAACGGAGTGTAAAATTTTATGGTCTCCTCCAAATATGATTCTCCCTCGAGCTCGCAGATTCCTGTTTTGGAATCGAAGTTTACCGTGGGAACGAAGAATGCTTCGTGTACGCCTTTAATATGAATGTCGTTCATTTTGTTTGTCGTTTTGTTTAACAATTTGTACGGTCATACAAAATTATTTGTTTATTTTAACACTGACTATATAAAAATAATTGTTGTCTTCGCATTTAACCACTCCGTATTCAATCGGGTTGTCGGCGGTGAGGGCTACTTGAATTAAGCCGATATTTCCGCCTCCTTTTTGACTTGCCGGCATGTTGCGTTGCAAACGTCGGTATTCGCGGAGTTTTTCTCGTGTCATGGAGTTGATGTTGTCGCATTTCTCGATAACGGGAATAATGCTCTCCATGGTGGTTTTGTTACCGGTAGAGAACTGAAAATAATCATCGTATTCCTTAATAAGCATAGTGCCGACACCCATCGATTCGCCCGAAGAGTTTGGTTCGCGCTCAAGGCTATACTGCGATATGTTCTGTGCAAGTTCCAAAAATATTTTGAAAACTTTTTTGGTAACCTTATCATTAGATGTCAGCGTACCCTCTATACCCTGCGCCAAAATGGTGAGTATTTCAGAATCGAACAAACCTGTGTACGATATACACACGTTGTCGGTGGCTCTTCTCTTATTTGTATTTACGCTTTCCATCTCGTATTTATTTTTATTGTAGTTATTCAATAATCAAACCAATTTTCACTCCAAAAGCCCTTTTTTAGAGCTTAAATTTCAATAATTTTTACAAATTATTTATTATCAGCATATTACACGGAATAAAAAAATGTATTTTTCCTACCCGGCATATCTTCTAATAACAATTCAAAAATATTAAATATTTCTGATTGTATGCAAATTTTTTTGTAATAAAATTAACGCAAAGTTTATTTTTTTTTTCGAGAAATGCAAGAGTTAATCAAATAATTAATTATAATATTGATAATAAGTGCCTTACATAACACGTTCAATTGCTCACAAAATTGTTATATAATATATAAGGTGTAGTTTATGAAATAAAAATTGTTAAACTTATCGGTTTTTTTCAAAAAGTGAACTATATTTGCATCAATTAAAAGAAAAACGAAAGATGAAAAGAATATTTTTAGCATTAATAATGGCAGTGGCAATGTGCTCCACATTTGCTCAGCAAACCAACGAACAACTTCGCAGTCAGTTTGCAAAGTGCTATTATACCGACACTTGCGGAACTGTTTTGCCATACCGTCTTTTAAAACCGCAAAATGTGGATACCACAAAGCAATATCCCGTGGTGCTATTTTTGCATGGAGCGGGCGAACGTGGCAACGACAACGAAACTCAGCTTACCTACATGGATAAAATTTTTGGTAACAGTAATTTCCGTCAAAAGTATCCTTGTTATGTAATTCTGCCTCAGTGCGCCGAAAATTTCCGTTGGTGCGAAACCGATTGGACTCTTCCTTCGCACACCATGCCTGATACAATTTCGGTTTATCTTAATGCTGCAAACCAATTGTTAGATAGCATTGTAGATGCAGTAAACGGCGACACATCGCGCCTTTATATTACTGGTATGTCGATGGGCGGATTCGGCACTTGGGATTTGATTTCGCGTTATCCACAAAAGTTTGCGGCTGCAGTGCCAATATGCGGAGGCGCCGACCTCGATATGGCATGCATTCTTAAAGATATGCCAATCAAGACCTTCCACGGCTCTACCGACAAACTGGTAAAAGTTACCCGCACCCGCAATATGACCATCGCTATTCACAAATGCGGAGGCAACAAAATCGATTACACCGAACTCACAGGCAAAGGTCATCTCATTTGGAATCAAGTATATAACATGCCGTCTACATTTCAATGGATGTTTGCCCAAAAGAAAAATAAATAACCATGAAACCAATTTGGAAATTTATAGCCATTTTAGCTGCAACTACAGCAATATTAGCAGCTTACTCGTTTAGTGGCAGTCCAGTAGAAGTTGCAGGTGCAGAGCTCAAACAATCTGACATCAAAAAATTTCTCTGCGGCGACACCACGCCAGTGTACACTACCGAAATGTACACTTCGGAATACACACCTCAAACAGGCATCGACAGCACAAGTCAAACAATCCTCTTGATTGGCGACAGCATGTTAGAGCAGTTTCGTTGGCGTTTGCGCGACTATTGCGCCGAAAACGGTCATCAAATGCAATCGGTAATTTGGTATAGTTCGCAAAGCGAATGGTATGGCACCACCGACACTCTAAAACATTTTATCAAAAAATTTAAACCAACTTACGTAATTTTAATTTTAGGTGCCAACGAACTTTTTGTCCGCGATATTATCACAAAACGCACCCCATACGTAAAACACATTATAGAACAGATAGATACAATTCCATTTGTGTGGGTTGGACCGCCCAACTGGAAAGAAGATACCGGCATAAACGAAATGATACTTGCCAACGTAGGAAGCCGTCAGTATTATCCGTCTAAAAACCTGAAATACAAGCGATATGCCGATGGAGCGCACCCCAAACCCGAATCTGCATTTATGTGGTGCGATTCGGTGGCTAAGTTTATTATGGACAAAAGCCGTCACCCGATTCTGCTGAATCCTCCTACAAAAAAATATTCAGGCTCGCCAAATTCTACTATTTTGCAGCCGTGGAAACAATAACGCTTAAAAGCTGAATTTTAATTTATTAACCTTGCAACAAAAAAGAGATGGCTCACAAGATTAAGCATCATATCTCCAAATCGGGAGTAAAGGCTCAAATACTGCTCTCGATTGCATTGACGGTTGCGTTGCTGCTGCCATACACGCTTTTTGTGTTGCAAGAGTATCAAATGTACATAGATTCAGATAGTTACGGATTAATTTCGTTCATTAAATTTAGATATCAAACCAAATTTGCCTTAATTACCGACATTGTGGTTTTGCTGATATTATGCTTTACCATAGTTACCACAATCAAAATTTACCATTACCTTAAAAACAACCATATTTTTTCGGAACTAACGCAATCGGCTGAAATTCCGTTATTTATTTTAGACGACAACCATCAATTGTATTGGACCAACGCCGAACAAGTATCGTACCTCACCAATATCAACCACAATAGGGCTCTTACATTATTTTTAGCCGATGATGCCGCTGTGGGCAAGCTCAACGAATGTTTTGCCACTGGCGAATCGCAGCACATAGAAAAATCGTTTAAAGTGGGCGACAAAACGTATTGGTTTCACATTACATTGGCAAAACTAAAATCTAAAAACCTTGTTTCAGGCTTTCTGAGCGATATTACCGAACTGAAATCGGCTACCAACAAAATCGACAATCAGCAGCGCGAAATGCAGATGCAAAACGAGATGCTCTCTATCATTACGGCTCAACTTGAAGTGCAACAGGCAGCTATGAAAGAGCAAAACGATGTGCTAACCGAACAGCACAAAAAACTGGAACTTCAAGCCAAATTGTTGAAAGCCAACAACGAAGAACTTGAACTCCGCAACAAGCTGATTACCAAGAAAAACATCTATATCACCGACAGTATCCGATATGCACAGACTATTCAAGAGGCACTGTTGCCAAGTGAGAAACAAATGAAGAGCTTTTTTGAAAATTTTGTTATCTACCGACCCAAAGATATTGTCTCGGGCGATTTTTATTGGTTCTCGGTTACAGAGCAGTACATCTTTGCTGTTATGGGCGACTGCACAGGACACGGCGTGCCCGGTGCGTTTATGAGTATGATTGGAGTAAGACTGCTCGGCGAACTTATCACTGAAAACAAAATAGACCGTCCGTCGGTAATACTCGAAGCTATGAACGACAAAATTGTGGCGGCTCTAAAACAAGACACCACCGAAAACACCGACGGAATGGATATAGCTATTTGCCGTTTTAAACGTGTTTTTGCAAAAGACCACGATTACGAACTAAAGTTTGCAGGAGCAAAACAACCCGTATACATACTCCGCAAAGGCACTACCGAAGTGGAGGCGATTCCTTCCGACCGCCGAGGTATTGGTGGTCAGGCATATTCTGATGTTTTCTTTTTTGAGGATTACGATTATAACCTCAACATCGGCGACCGCATTTACCTCTCTACCGATGGAATCAAAGACCAGAACAATCTTTTGAGAAAACGCTTCGGCACTAAACGTCTCAAATTGGTGCTAAACTACACATCTACAGAAAAAATCGCCGATCAAAAACGCTTTATCGAAGAGATTTTAAACCATTGGCAAGGACTCGAAGAACAGCGAGACGATATTTCGCTTTGGGGTATCGAACTCGGCGACAAAATGCTGTTGCCGGATAATGTGTTGTAAGGAATTGACAATTAACAATTAACTATTCACAATTGACAATTATCAATTATGCGTTACCTGAAATTAACTACCTTGGCGGGTTCCATTTTGCTGATAGCCATACTCGGCAGCACAAGCATAATGCTCATTACCAACAATGTACCCAAATCAATGGCGATAAAATACCATAGTTGAAACTCGGCTGGCACATGGTCTACATAATACGAAGCAGGGTCGAGACCCACTAAATGAAAATATTGCTCCAATAGTATCAGCACAGCCGCCACAATATTTCCGATTACCACTCCCCTACTTGTGATATGCACCGACTGAATTATAAATATCTTACGAATCAGCCAGTTGCTACTGCCAACCGCTTTCATTATGCCTATCATTGCTGCACGTTCAAAAATAATAATCAGCATAGCTGTCGACATATTTACAAACGCCACAAAAAACATAATAGCAAGTATAACATACACATTCATTTCGGTAAGTGTAATCCAATCAAACAGTTGGCGATTATTATCTTTAACATTTGTAACACGCAGCATGGCACCATCTTCAGAAATTTGGTATCCAGCATATTCGCGCACAAGCGACGACATATCTTCAAGTTTGCTAAAATCATCAATCATTACCTCAAAACCTGATATTTGGTTTTCGTTCCAACCGTTAATTTTTTGAATATCAGTCATATCGGTAAAGCAAAACAGTTTGTCGTAATCTTCAAGACCCGTTTGATAAATTCCCGACACTGTGTATTTGCGCATACGTGGAGGGTCTTGCACAAAATAGGCAACAACCTTATCGCCAAGCTTAAGGTTAAGCAAATCTGCCATACGCTTAGAAATCAACATCGAATCTGTTTTCTGTCCTGCAATAATCTTAGGTGCACAACCTTCCAACATATTATCTTCAAAAAACTTAAAGTCGTATTCACTACCCACACCTTTTATAATAACACCAAGAATATCTGCACCCGATTTTAAAATAGCCGGTTTCATCACATAGCGTTGTATATGATTGATACCCTGTTCGTTTTCGATAGACGGAAAGAAATCTTGTTCGGAACTAATAGGCATAGTTTCGTAATTGCCACCAGTTTCGCGGTTAACAATATTAACACACGAGCCAAAGCCCACCACCTTGTCCATAATTTCGTTTTTAAATCCGATAATCACCGACATAGAAGCAATCATAACTGCAACACTCAGTGCCACAGCGGCTACAGCAATCTTCACAACAGTGGAAGATACACCTTTATTATATGACTTGCCCGAAATTCTGCGGGCTATAAACCATTCTAATTTCAAAATTATGCTATTTTAATTTTGTGGCAAAGTTAAACAAAAGTAAACATTATCACAAAAACAACATAAGGGAAACATTCAAATAAAAAACAAGGAGAAAAAAATATATAATTTCGCCCCCGAAAAAAAGGAAATTAATATGTACAATTTATTAAAAGGTAAAAAGGGCATCATATTCGGTGCATTAGACAGCAAATCAATTGCTTGGCACGTTGCAGAACGTTGCCACGAAGAAGGTGCGGAGTTCACATTGTCGAACACTCCGGTTGCATTGCGCTTAGGCACACTCAACGAACTTGCCGACAAATGCGGCGCAGAAATTATCCCCGCCGACGCTACAAGCGTTGAAGAACTCGAAAACGTATTTAAACGCACTATGGAAAAATTCGGAGGCAAAATCGATTTTGTTCTCCACGCGATAGGAATGTCGATGAACATACGTAAGGGTCGCACCTACGACAATATCGACTACGGTTTCTACCAAAAATCATTAGATATCTCAGCATGGTCGTTTCACAAAATGCTGCAAGTGGCTTACAAACTCGACGCAATCAAAGAGTGGGGTTCGATTGTAGCCCTCTCGTACATTGCCGGACAGCGTATTTTCTACAAATACTGCGACATGGCAGACGCTAAAGCACTTTTGGAATCTATCGCACGAAGCTTTGGTTACATCTACGGTCGCGACCGCAAAGTTAGAATTAACACAATTTCGCAATCGCCTGTACTTACAACTGCAGGAAGCGGTGTGGAAGGTATTGACAAACTTTTCGACTATGCCGACAAGACCTCGCCGCTTGGCAATGCAACTGCCGACGACTGCGCAGACTATTGTGTAGCAATGTTTTCTGACCTTACCAAGCGCGTTACAATGCAAAACCTCTACAACGACGGCGGATTCTCGTCGATGGGTATGAGCGAACAAGCTATGGAAGTTTACAGCAAAGGAATAGAAATACAATAAGATACAGACACTTGATTTTTAAACGGTTGCCGATTGTTCTGCAACCGTTTTTTTTATTATTTTGTATTTTTAAAGCAAGATATTAGGCAGTTATATCTTTTTTTATATAAATTTGTAAGCTAAAAAAAACGAAATGGAAAAAAGAACACTTATAAAAATCGGCATAGTGGCAGTGATTTCGCTTGCCCTGCTTGTTTGGGGATTGAGTTTTCTCAAAGGCGAAAACCTATTCTCAACCGAAAACGAATACATCGCAATTTACGACAAAATAGACGGCTTACAAGTATCTAACCCTG
Organism: Bacteroidales bacterium; assembly: GCA_017394445.1. Lineage (GTDB taxonomy): Bacteria > Bacteroidota > Bacteroidia > Bacteroidales > UBA3824 > UBA3824. Next base: position 11,326 of record JAFPYT010000156.1, read on the forward strand.
TAACACTCAGCGGTTTTAAAATTGGTAAAGTTTCGTCGATGGATTTTGCCGGCGACGATAAAATGAGCATCGCAGTTAGATTGCGCATCATGAACGACTTTGATATACCCAAAGGCACAACCGCCAAAATCGTCAACATGGATATTATGGGTACCAAAGGCATCGAAATAATCTGTCCCAAAAAATACGACGGTTATCACGAAAACGGCGATACCTTAAAATCATCACGCGAAGGCGGCATCTTAGACCAAATGTTAGAACTTGTGCTGCCAATGAAAGACGACCTTGTTGGTTTCCTTTCGGCATCTGATTCGGTGATGCATTCGCTCAACATGCTTCTCAACGAACAGAACCGCAACAACATAGGCGCAAGTCTCGGCAATTTGCGAAATCTTACCGCACATCTTAGCCAAAATTCGCACAGAATAGACAGCGTAATGCGCAACATTACAAGATTAAGCCAAACCGTGGGACAAAATACCGACAATATCAGCCGCGCTATCAATAATTTTGCATCGCTCAGCGATACACTTGCACAACTAAATCTTAATCAAGCAATTGAGGATGCCCAACAATCACTTGAACAACTTAACACCTTGCTCAACAATATCAACAATGGCGATGGCAGCGTATCGAAAATTATCAAGAGTGATAGTGTTTACAATAATCTCGAACGTGCAAGCACACAACTCGATAAGATTTTAGCCGAATTTGAAAAGAATCCTAAAAAATACATCAACTTCTCAGTATTCGGCGGCAAAGACAAATCGCAGAAAAAAAACAAGAAAAACCAAACAGATCAATGAACTCTACCGAAAAACTAATTGAACTGTTGCGAAATAAAAACGCAACATTCTGTACTGCAGAAAGTTGCACAGGAGGAAACATTTCTGCCACATTAACACGCATACCCGGTTGCAGCGATGTATTTAAAGGAGCTGCCGTAACCTACTGCAACGAAGCCAAACATAATTTGCTCGGAGTATCATTGCAAACATTAGAAAAATATACAGCCGTAAGTCTCGAAACCGTAACCGAAATGGCTGAAGGTGCTTTAAAACTATTCAACACAGATTTTGCAGCCTCGGTATCGGGATGCGCAGGTCCTGGAGGTGGCACAGATGAAATTCCCGTTGGCACAATTTGTTTCGGATTTGCCACAAAAGGAGGAAAAACAATTGCAAAAAAACTTCATTTTTCGGGAAACCGTATCGACAATATCAACGCCGCCACAGCGTATGTTATTGATACAATGATTGATATTATTTCAAAGGCTTAGCCAAAATGCCAGCAGTAAACCGCTGAGTATTATCGGGAGTCATTCGCAAAAATCCAGAAACAAGTTTTCCGTTTTCTATTATAGGTTTTTGCTGTATAAATTGTTCTATTTCAGAATCTTGCAAAACATAAAAATCGGCTTCAGACTCATCATAAACAAGGTTTTCAATCTCCATAGCAAGGCGTCCCATGCTGTGTCGGCAATTAACTTCTACACAGGGATTTATCTTTAACCCGCCATCTATTTCGGAATAAATCATACAATCAATTCCCAAAGGTCCGTTGTAAAGTTCGCAATATGGACTATGCAAAAGCGACAACTTCATTTTGCTAACAAAATCGGCAGCCACATCTTTGTCAAAAAACTCTATATCGCTAAAAGTCTTCACCTTGCTACACTTATAGAAGCCGCTCTCAGTGGTAACAAACCGCGAAAAACCCTTAAAAACAGGTTTACGACCCACAATATCAAAATGGGCAGAAAAATCGCGAAGCTTATTAAAAAAGGGTTCACATTCCACACCTCCAAACGATTTTATAGCAAAGTTAGTCCATTGCAAAATATTATCGCTCAATTCGTTGCGCCTAAAAATTCTAACGCCGCGACCGCTACTGCTATACAAAGCCTTAAAAACCACTCCGCCAAACTTTTTAGCAGCATAATCAAAAAACTCTAAAGCTTTTTTTGTGTTATCTGCCACAAACGGCAACTGCTCATGAGTGGGATAAATGTCAGAATTATTGCTTTTTCCTACAAAAATACGTAACAATTCTGCCGAAGTTTTGCGGTTGAAAAGCATTTTTTGTTGTTTGCTGAAACCGAAATTATAATTATCGGCAAAATTAGCCTTAAACTTTTCAGCGATATACCACGCTCTCGGCGAAATGCCCCACGGTGCAAAGCCATCAAAACGAATATCTTTAATACTATTGCAACTATCTGAATTTACAAAACATACGTTATAATACTGTTGCCAAAAAGAGATAAAATCATCGCTTGGAAATTTGTTTACAACCACATAATCGCCATTATTACTAAAAAACATAGGCAACACTGCCAAATCATCTTCTATCATAGCGGGATATTTGGGCAGTTGAAAATATGGCGACCCGTTGGCCACCTCTAATTCGCATCCGGGATTAAACAAACGCAGTTTCATAACTAATTATCACGCCAAGATTGATTGCGCTTGTATTCGAGACCTTGGAAGAGAGCCGATCCGAACGAAAGTCTGAAGTTGTAGCTCTTGTAAGCACCAAACGGAATGATGTAGAAACTCAAACTAAAACAGTGCAAATCGCGAGTTACCGAAAGCGAAGATGTGGCAAACTTACCTTCTTGAATATCAAAACCCGACGACATGCTCATACGCCATTTATCGGTAAAAGTTACCGAACCCGAAAGGTTTACCATCTGACGAATTACTGCAGCTTGTTTTCCTGGGTGCGAATACGAAAAAGTGTAACCACCTGACAACGACCATGGAACGCTATAATAACTATATTCTCCATCATCGCGTTTACGGCGCTCTTCGCGTTCGCGGCGACGCTCTTCTACCTCTTCAGCAGTGGCAACAATGTTTCCAAATTCATCCACTTCGGCTTCGTCGTCGTAATCTGCCGAACCGTAGTTGCGTTTTTCGCTATCGCTCTGTTCTTTACTATCTTTAGAAAAAGTTTTATTGTCGATAGCATACGAAGTTGAAATCGACGCAGAGGTCAACCGTCCCCAACGACGGCCATTGGTTTCTTTAAACAGATAAAAGCGAGTGCGTCGACCAGCAGAATCAAGTTGATATGGGTCTAACGAACCACTCATGGTAACACTAACTTTGTCGAACAGACGTGTGCCCGCGCTGATAGAAATATTGCTCAACTTGCACGAATCTGCGGCAAGGTTGTAAGATCCACTAAAATTCAAAGTCTCTAACAATTTGATTTTGGTATATTTACCTTCCACTGTATCGCGTTTGGTCTTAACTTTCATTTCAAAATTGTTGCCGAGACCAAAGGTGATAGCAGCCGATTTTCCTGCCGGAGGATAACCATAAATACCGTTTTCAAAAATAGAATATCTTCTAATATTTGCAGTATCAAGAGGATCATCACGATAAAAATCCCATCTCGGTTCAGAAAAGTCAGGTCGCCACGACATACCAATAGAAGGAGTCAACACATGACGAAACGCCTTTATATGTTTGGCATTCTTGAAGTTAAATATACCATATAATTTTGTAGACGCGCTAACTGAAGTAGAAAATTCAAAATTGTGTTTCACTTGGTTAATCGTATCCACACCATATTTAACTTGTTCGCTGTTGGCATCGCCAAACGAAATTTGCGGATTCATATAATGCACCACATAATTTGGGTAAATACGTCCCTTATATTGAATAGATGGCGATACATTGATGTATTTCAACACGTTGAACGATGTGCTGAGAGGAATAGAGTAGTTGAAACCGTAACGCATTTTATCAAACATCTCGCGTTTCATAAACAATGTATCGTTAATACGGTCTACGCTATTTGTAAAGTTAGCTTGGAAAGAAGATCCAATTTTTTCGTACCATTTTTGTTTGCCCACTTGCACTTTGCGTTTAAATGGGAAAAACTTAGAAACCGACAATGCTATAGTAGGGAATGTAAACGAAATAGAAGTGTCGGCAAAGTTTTGGGTCATGTTTGAGTTTGCACTAAAATTCACAACCTTAAACATTGTGGTAGAATAATTTACACTTGATTGTGTGGTGTTTCGGGTAATGTCGGAAAGACGAGTGGAGTTTTGCAAGTCGTAACGAGATTTTTGATACGAAACGTTGGCTCCAAAATTACTATTTGGATTAGCTTTTGGGTCTTGGTTAAAATTAAATGTCAACGAGTAAGAGTTTAACGATGAATAAGTTACCTCGCTATTTGCACCTTTGATATTAGCAAATTCGTGCATACCCGAAATATTCTTTGAATACGAAAAATTCAAATTACCCGAAAACTTATACCTTACTTTAAACTTGCTCACCACTTTAGCGCCCCAGCCACCGTAAGTATAAATACTACCAAGCAGTTGCAAATCGGCGTAATCGCTTATGGCAAAGTAATATCCACCATCTTGAAGATAAAGACCACGACGGCTTTCTTCGCCATATTTAGGCACCACGATTCCCGAACAACGGCGTTTTGAAGCAGGGAAAATTCCAAAAGGTATACCTAATATATATACAGGCACATCCAAAAGCACAAGATACGAAGGTCCTGCAATAATTTTGTCGTCAGGAATAAATTTCGCCCTCGTTAGTTCAAAATAAAAGTGAGGGTGGTCTAAATCGCAAGTGGTGTACCTACCATTTTTGAGGTGGATTTCGCGATTGGCGTGTATCCTTGTTTGCGCACCGTATAAATAGCCATTTTGCTGTTCGGTATTTACCTCACACACATAGCCTTCCTTGGTTTTAAAGTTATATTTTATAGTTTTTGCCGTAAACTCATCTTTATTATCCTTAAAAATCGGAGTTCCTGTAAGTTCATGTGTTTCAGGGTCTTCAGTACCTTCGGCATAAACTATATTGGTTTCCATTTCTATCTGCATACGGTCTGATTCAAGATTCATAGTACCGCTTTTCACCTTAGTAGAACCGTACATATACACATTTTTGGTTTCGAGCGAAACCATAAGCGAATCGTCACATTCATACTCAATAGGAATGTCAACAACCGAACGAGGACGCTTTAATTTTACCGAATCAACCGTCACCATAGTAGAATCACCAGGTAGCGAAAGGCTATCCGACAACATTACCGCTGATGTATCTTTATTAATATCTGGTATTGTATCTTGCTGTTGTGCAAGCACTTGACCTGCAAACAGCAAAAGAATGACTATGTTTATAATTTTTTGCACAAATATTGTTCAAATTAAACGTTAATAGTTTTAATTTTGCACTATCCTTTTTAAAACAGAGGGCAAAATTAAAGAATTTTTCAAAAACCAAAACTATGTCGGCTTAAAAACGGCTACAAAAATAACGAACTCTAATGACAAAAAACCACAAAGCACGGATTTTTTTAGCAGTGTTAGCATTTTTTATGATTTGCAACACTCCGTACAATCATACTAACGCACAAGAAACCAACAATTTAGTAAAAAAAATAGTTCTCGACGCAGGACATGGCGGAAAAGACCCTGGCGCAATAGGCAAGCGCACCAAAGAAAAAAATCTTACACTCGCCATCACTCTCAAGCTTGGTAAATACATCGAAGAGAAAATTCCTGGCGTAGAGGTAGTTTACACCCGCACCACCGACAAATTTTTGGAACTAAAAACCCGCACCGACATTGCCATCGAAGAAAATGCCGATGTATTTATCTCTATCCACATCAATTCGTGCAAAGATAAAAATGTAAAGGGTGTATGCACATACGTAACCGGTCTTGCACGAAGTCAAGAAAACTTAGAACTTGCTATGCTCGAAAACTCCGTTATCAAAAACGAAGAAAACTACGAGGCAAAATACGGCGACATTCTCAATCAAACCATCGACTACGAAAGTGAATATATTGCATCCTCGCTATTTCAAAATGTTCATCACGAACAGAGTATATGTCTTGCTGGATATATTCAAAATCAGTTTAAAACCCGCACCGGACGCAAAGATCTTGGAGTAAAGCAGGCAAACTTTGCAGTGCTTTGGCGTGCCACCATGCCGAGCGTTTTAGTAGAATGTGGTTTCATCAGCAATCCCGACGAAGAAAAAGAGATGGCCACCGACTATTGGCAATCTATAATAGCATCGGCAATCTTTAGGGCATTCCGTCAATACAAAGAAGATTTAGAGGCAGGACGACTCAATTCATCACATTCGCAAAATGCCCCAAAAGGAGAAATATCGCAACAACAACCAACCAACAACAACCAGCAAGTATCAAATCCACAACCTATTACGTCGAAAATATGTCTCAAAGTGCAGTTAAAGTCATCAGCCGACCGTATTCCGCTAAATAGCAAAATTTTTAAAGGGATAGAAAACGTTGAGGAAATAAAAATCGACGGCATGTACAAATATACCGTAGGCTGCGAACAGGATATGCAAAAAATACTTCAAATACAAAACGAAGTCCGCAAAAAAATACCAGATGCCTTTGTAATAGCCGTAAAAGGCAATCAAAGACTTGATATCAACACAGCAAAAAAAGAATTGGGAATAAAATAAAACTATTTTTTATTGGTAAATGATTTAAAAATCATTTCTACTATCATGCTCACAAACACATATATAAGCATACACAATGCAGTTGAGAGCACAAAATCTTTAGGCTTATAAAATTGCCACACACCAATAATAGCAGCCACCGAAAGCCCTATACGTAGCAGATGGCGTAGGATATCCATACCCGAAAAGTTAAAATTCACCTTGTCCATAATCGAGAATTTTATTATGTAGATACACCTTATATATATAGTAAAAATAAAATCAAAAAAAATCCCCGTGAACCAAAGCCCCCGGGGATTTATTGTGACCAAGCTGGGGCTCGAACCCAGGACCCCATCCTTAAAAGGGATGTGCTCTACCAACTGAGCTACTTAGTCGACCTAATATAATTAGTTAATCACCTTCAAATAACGCGTCAAATATCTTTCGTTTTTGACGGTGCAAAAGTATAATAGTTTTTTATACTCACAAAATTTTTCTGCAAAAAAAAACAAAAAAAATTTTACCCCCCTCACAGATAGGTAAAACACGTAAAAGTACTTTTTTTATCATTATTAAGATAAAAATACGCATTTTTATTAGTTCAATAGCAAAACAATTTGCATATTTGCACCAAATTTCTCGGTAAAGAACCGAAAAGGAAAAAAAGAAAAACAGATTATAAAACAAAAATAAAACACAACAATGAAAAAGCATAATTTTTTTGCAGGTCCGTCTATTCTGCCGGATTACACAGTTGAAGAAACAGCTAAAGCCATTCAAGATTTTAACGGAACAGGCATATCACTTATGTGTATGTCGCACCGCGACAAATCGTTCGACGCTGTAATGAACCAAGCCGTAGCACTTTTCAAAGAGGTTCTCGACATTCCATCGGGATACTCTGTAATCTTCCTCGGCGGTGGCGCCAGCCTGCAGTTCTGTATGGTTCCCTACAACCTCTTGAACAAAAAAGCTTTTTACGTAAACACTGGCACATGGGCTTCCAAAGCAGCAAAAGAGGCTAAACTCTTTGGCGAAGTTGACGACCACATCAGCAGCAAGGAAGCAAACTTTACATACGTTCCCAAGGGATTTGAAATCCCCACAGATGCTGACTATATGCACATCACCACCAACAACACCATTTACGGTACCGAACAGTTGGTAGACTACACAAGCCCCATTCCCGTGGTTGCAGATATGTCTTCTGACATTTTCAGCCGTCCTTTGGATGTTAGCAAATACGGACTTATCTACGGTGGCGCTCAGAAAAACCTCTCTTGCGCTGGCGTAACATTCGTTATTGTAAAAGACGACATCCTCGGCAAAGTTGACCGTCAGATTCCCACAATGCTCAACTACAAGACTCACATCGAAAAGAACTCTATGTTCAACACTCCTCCTTGTGTATCGGTATTCTCAGCAGTTAAGACCCTCGAATGGATCAAACAGAACGGCGGCGTTAAAGAGAGGGAAAAACGCGCTATCGCAAAATCTACAAACCTTTACGACGAAATCGACCGCAACCGCTTGTTCAAAGGCACTGCACAGGTTGACTCTCGTTCGCGCATGAACGTTTGCTTCGTT
>JAFPYT010000157.1 GCA_017394445.1 Bacteroidales bacterium
CGAAAGGGCTACAAGGAGGGGCGCATTCTCAAAAACAACCGCCTCATCAAGGGCACAGGCGGAGGACTATGCAACCTTGCCAACACCATCAACAACCTGATTCTGCGCAGTCCGCTCACAATCACCGAGTTTCACAAGCACACCGACGCCCTCGTCAACGACATCCACTACCGGGTACCAATGGCAAACGGCACCTCGGTGAGTTACAACTATATCGATTATAGGTTTAAAAACACCACATCGGAACCCTTTCAGATAATACTTTGGTGCGACGATACAAATCTTTATGGCGAACTCCGCGGAACTCGTCAATATGCTTATATTTACAGTATAATTGAGGAAGATCATCATTTTGAACGTAAAGGAGATACCTATTACCGAGTTTCAAAGATATACCGCATCACCTACCGCCGAAGATACTTTAAGCAAAAATCCAAAGAACTCATTTGGGACAACCATTCCGAAGTGATGTTCAATCCCGACGAAATTCCAGCAGATATGATAAGGTAATATGCTGATACCTCCGCCCTAAGTACCAAAAAAAATATAGTTCGGGCGGAGTTATCGCTTGTTTTTTGGAAAAAAGATGTTGGAAAAGTCCCAAAATTCCCTATTTTTGTGTTGGAAAAGTCCCAAAAATGCATTACTTTTGTGTTGGAAAAGTATATTAATTAATATTAACCGAATTGATTATCAATTTATTAATCTATGATTATGCTTTATAGAAAAAACGACGATAAAATAAAGGCATTTTTGACGGACAACAACAATATGGCGTTGCTGGTAACCGGCGCAAGGCAAACGGGTAAAACATTCTCTATCCGCAAAGTTGGCAAGGAGTGTTTTAGAAATTTTGTGGAGATTAATTTCATCAATCAGCCTGAAATGCTAAAAATTTTCTCCGGTTTTAAGTCTGCCAACGATATTTTGTTGAAACTATCGGCGTTATTTGGCGAAAACCTCGTCAAGGGCAAGACTTTGATATTTTTCGACGAAGTGCAAGAATGCAAGGAAATTGTTACTGCAATAAAGTTTTTGGTTGACGAAGGTTCTTATAGATATGTGCTAAGCGGTTCGTTGCTTGGTGTTGAATTAAGAGACATTAGAAGCATTCCTGTTGGATATATGTCAATAATAAATATGTATCCGCTTGATTTTGAAGAGTTTTCGTTAGCCATTGGAGTTGGGGCGGATGTAATTTCAAAATTGAGAGAATCTTTTGATTTAAAAACAAAGGTTGACGATTTTATCCACAAAAGGATGTTAGACCTTGTAAAACTTTACTTGATGATTGGTGGAATGCCAGCCGTTGTACAAAAATACATCGATACCAACAAATTGAATATTGTTGCCGACTATCAAAACGCAATCATCAACCTTTATAAAAAAGATATTTCGCGTTACGACCCTGAACACAAACTCCTTCTCGATGAGATATTCAATTTGATTCCATCGGAACTTAACGCTAAAAACAAGCGTTTTATAGTCAAGAATCTAAATGAAAACAAGAATTTTATCCGTCACGAAAACAGTTTTTTGTGGTTAAAAGACGCTGGTGTGGCAATTCCGGTATTCAATGTGAAGGAACCAAGATCGCCATTATTGCTTAGCAAACAGAGGAATCTGTTTAAACTATTTCTTAACGATGTAGGATTATTGGCGTGCCAGTATGCACGAGATTTTCAGATAAGGATATTGTCTGATGAATTGAATGTCAACTTTGGTTCTGTATTTGAAAACTTTGTTGCACAAGAACTTACAGCACACGGTTTCGATCAATTATTTTATTTCAACAGCAAACGTCAAGGCGAATTGGATTTTGTAATTGAATACAAAGATTCAGTTATTCCTCTCGAAATCAAATCTGGGAAAGACTATCACCGCCATAACGCACTGTCAAATGTTTTGAGCACAGATGAATACCAAATCAACGAGGCAATAGTATTTTGCACCAACAATGTTTCAGTTGATGGCAAAATCACATATCTCCCTGTCTATATGACAATGTTTTTAGAAAAAAACTTATCGGGCTTGAATATGGTTTATAAGTTTGATTTAACAGGATTGAGGTAAAGAATTAATATATAATGCAATACCTATTAACCAACGACCATAGTATAGAATTTGTTGTAACAGAGGATATTACAAAAGATTTTGGGCTGCATACCCATACATCGCACTACATTGTTTCATACATTACACAGGGCGGTGCGGATCTCTATTACAACAACGTAAATCTTGCATTACATCAGGGCGACACCTTTATAATACGACCTTATATGCCGCACTCGGTAAAAGTGGAGAAAGGTGCGCAGATTATATCGCTGTGTATCAATAAGAATATACTATCTACCGAAACCGACGAAAGTCTTTGCAACATTATCAAAACCAAATACACCGAAGCCAATCTCAATAATGCCGCTTTGCCATCTTTCTTAGAAGCAATTGCTCTAATTTACAACAACTTAGGCAATTATCTACCCTCCGAAATTCAAGCCATTGCCGATAAAATAGCATCAATGTCAACATCACCTTGCTCATTAGACCAACTTTCTGAGGAAGTGTTTGTTAGCAAATACCACTTGATACGCAAATTCAAAGCCTCCACGGGACTTACCCCACATCAGTTTCTTATTCAAGTGCGTGTTCGCAATGCCCAAAAAGAGATTGCCAACGGCAACCGACTGATCGACGCAGCGTTAGACAACGGTTTTTACGATTCAAGCCATTTTGACAAATGCTTTGAAAAGATTGTGGGCATTTCGCCGAGTGAATATTCCAAAAAGAGTCGGGGAATATAAAATCAGCAATTTTTTACAAGCATATACCGTCGCCACGCCGTAATTTTGCGCTGTAAAACAATTTAAAACAGCGTTAAAAATGAATACATTTGAACAATTCAACAACGGCAGCCTTGTGCTGCCAAGCAAAATGGTAGATTTCGATAATCTGCCTTGGAACGCTCACCCTACATTTAAAGGTGTGGCTCTCAAACACATAGTTACCGCCGCCGACACCAACGGTCAATTTTCTTATCATTTGGTACGCATCTATCCCGGTTGCAAAATCGGCAACCATATTCACGCCACCCAACTTGAAACTCACGAGGTAATCCGTGGCTTTGGTAAACTCATCAACAATGGCGAAACTATTAATTACCAACCCGGTACAATTTCAATCATTCCCGCCGCCATCCCCCACGAAGTAACCGCCGGTGAACAAGGTTTGTATCTATTTGCCAAGTTTATGCCAGCGTTGTGTTGATTAAAACTACAAATTTGCAGAAATCCACAAATTTATTTCATTAAAATTTGCAGAAATCCACAAATCTTTAATCATACAACCCAATATTCTTTTCGTCAACTTGTTGTTCAACAGATGTTAACTGTATCTTCTTGTGGGTTGTGCGGTCGTAGCGGTAGAAGGTTTCGGTTTTGCCGTCGTATTCAGAGAATACAAACGAGTTGCCGCCAGTAAAGTTGAAACTATTTATCGACTGCGAAACCTGCTCCAAACCGTTGCCGTCGTAATCCGATACATAGAGCGATACATTGTCCATACCGTTGAGCAATTTGTCGTTGTTAGTATCTTGATTTACAACTGCATAAATATTGTAATCACACATCATCTGATACGGCTCAGAATCAAAATAAGCAAAAGAA
>JAFPYT010000158.1 GCA_017394445.1 Bacteroidales bacterium
CCAAGGAAGTGCTCTACCACTGAGCTACTTCGGCTTATTGTTGATAACGAGCGGGAAACGAGGCTCGAACCCGCGACCTACAGCTTGGAAGGCTGTCGCTCTACCAACTGAGCTATTCCCGCTTAATATTTGTGGGGAGTGATGGATTCGAACCACCGAAGGCGTAGCCAGCAGATTTACAGTCTGTCCCATTTGACCGCTCTGGAAACTCCCCATTGCAATATTTTGTTGCGAGCCGGTGGAGGGATTCGAACCCCCGACCAGCTGATTACAAATCAGCTGCTCTGGCCAACTGAGCTACACCGGCAAACAAATAATTATTTTAGAGACCATCGTCAAAACTTATCTTTCGTTTTTGACGGTGCAAAGGTAAATGCTTTTTTTATATCTCCAAAATAATTATTCATTTTTTTTCTATTTTATTTCTGTTTTTCTTTTCGTTTTAACAACTGAACACGCAAAGCCTCTAAGCCAGTGTCAATTGCCTCTTCAAATGATTTGCATTTTTTTTCGGCAAAGATGGCGCTTCCGGGAACTTCGATACGAATTTTTGCGGTTTTGCTGTCGTAGTTTTTACTCTGCGAACGCTCTAAGGACAAAAATACTTCGGCCTTGATGATGTCGTCGGCCACCTGAGAGAGTTTACTTACCTTTTCGGTAATGAATTCTTCCAACTTGCTGTCGGGATTAAAGTGAATTGCTTCAATTTTTACGTTCATAATTTTTCCTCCTAACATTTTTATGCCCTAGGATGGGCTTGTTTGTAAATTTGGTTTAACTTATCGTAAGAGACATGCGTGTATACCTGCGTTGCGTTGAGGTTGGCATGCCCCAAGAGTTCTTTTATTGCGTTGAGGTCGGCGCCGTTGTTGAGCATCGCGGTGGCAAACGAGTGCCGTATTGTGTGCGGACTGCTGCGGTGTACCGACTGTGTTAGTTCTAAATAACGGTGTACTATGTTGTATACCAGCTTAGCGTATAGAGGGCGACCTTTATCAGTTGTAAACAACGGGGAGTCGGGCTCTGTAACAAATGTACGCAGACGGCGGCATAATGTTTCGGTTATTGGTATCTGTCGTGTTTTTCCGCCTTTGCCGTGGATAGTAATTGTGCGACGGCTGAAATCGATGTCGCCGCAACGCAAGCCTATCAATTCGGCAGAGCGTATGCCAGTATCATAAAACAGCTCTATTATCATTCGGTCGCGAGGGCCGTCGGGATGTCCACTGTAATATTCATCGGTGTCTAATAGCTGCTGCATCTTGTAGTCGGGTACAAATTCGGGCAAGGCTCGTTTGACGCTAAGGTTTTGTATTTTGGATACAGGGTTGCGTTTTACCACACCTTTATATAATAGATAACGGTAAAAACTGCGCATCGACGAAATTTTGCGGTTGATGCCGGCAGGTTCGGCTCCTTGGCGTTTTAGCTCCACTATCCAAGCCCTCAGCTGTCGGGTGCCGGCTGTGATAAGACTTTCTGACGGATTGAGCATAGAAAGGTGCTTAGAAAGCATATCAAGGTCGGTAGTATAGCTCTTTACTGTATTTGAACTATATCGACGCTGATAGGTCAGGTAGTTTGCAAATTCGTCTATTATGAATTCCGTCATACTTATATATTATATAAAAAAAGAAAACAAATGAACCTAAGTTACTTTTTTGCAGTTCTTTAGGTTTATTTGTTTCTCTAAAGAAACCGATACTTAAAGATACGTAAAATATCGGTATTTGTCAAGAAGAAAATGAAATTTTTTTTTAAATATCTTCTTGCGATCTTTGAAGTTGCTGAATGTAAATAGCTTTGAGGATTTGCTCTCTTCTGCGAACTGAGAATTTTGTGTAAGCTTGACGCTCTCTGAGCTCTTTAACTACTCCAGTTTTCTCAAATTTTCTTTTGAACTTTTTGAGGGCACGTTCAATGTTTTCGCCCTCTTTGAGAGGTACTTTGATCATATCCTTTTAATTATTATTTATTTAAACGTTTAATATTTCAAATTCAGGGTGCAAAGATAGCAAATGAATTTATGCCGAAAAAATTTTTTGAGATTTTTTTTTGCGTAATTTGTATCATGTTGCCAAATATGCGCCGTATTAATCGCCTGTGGTGCTGTAAATGTATACCGGCGGGTTGAGGTTGCTTTTGTTGAAATACTGAATCACCCTGTCGCAAAGGCTTGGAGTAAATTTGGTAACGTAGGTAAGGTCGGGGAAAATTTTCTGAACAGCTTCGGTACGCTGTTGCAAATCGTAATCGCCGTAAAAAAACACAAAACTTGGCAAAAGGGTATCGCCCATGCCTACAAAATAATCGCGGCTAAATAGGCTGCGGACATCATTGCCTTCGTTGACAAAACTTTTTACGATTGATGGGTCGGGGTCGGGCTGTTTGTTGTAGGTGTATTGCACTAATCTGCCGCCAAAATAAAACGGCGGAAAACTTTTTGACGAGGTTTGCCCCGAATCGTCTACAAAGATAGAATGAACCGACTGCCGATATTTCGACAAAAAGAGCATCGACTCCACCTGAGTACGGCGCATATATGCAGTGGAGGCTATTAGCAATAGCGGCACGTTGATAACGACAAACGAAATAACCACCCAGCGCGAAAAGGTTTTGTGCTTGAGATATACAGGTGAGTTTCGCCTAAAATTATATAATCCTGCCACCACAAGTATCAAATAAAACGGAAGTATATTGAGCATAAACCGTTCTTGCTTGTATGGAATAAGGTAATGCACAACAATATAAAAGCACACAGGGAAAAAAATCATAAAATATTTTTTCCAAGAGCGAAGAAACCCATAAAACGCTGCTATACCCCACGGAAACAGGTACATCAATATAAGAATCGACGCATACATATAATAATTACTTGAACCTGAAGTATATAGTCGTCCAGATGTGATAGATTGCGCATATTCGGTTATCATATAAAACGGCTCGTGAAAAAGAAGCAGTGCGCCCAATCCCTCAAATGCCATCACCGAAACAAGTGCTCCAAGCAGATAGTTCAAAGCCCGCCGGTGATTACCCCTGATTATCATACTAAGGAAGACGCCAAAAATAAATGCCCCGGAATTGTACGATATGGAGAATCCTATCGCCATAGGGAAACCTGTAAAAAGGTCGTCGGCAAATTTAAATTTTTTGGGGTCGTATTTGGCAAGACGATAAAAACCAGCCAACAGCAGTATGGCACTAACGTTTTCGGCAAAGTTTCTTACACTGACAAACGGCATAAACCACAGTACCGCCACGCTCAAGCCAACTGCCAAACCTACTTTGCGTATCGAAAACAAACGGGCTATCCTATAGCAGTAATAAACAGCCAAAAGCGACGACAACGCATGCACAAGCCTGATTATAAACATCTTGCTGCGTGGATCGAATATCCCAAAAAATTCGCCTAAAAACAATACCAGCCAGTTAATACCAAGATACAACAAGCTGTAACCGTGCTGAATAAATGTATTATCACCGCTATAAAGAAATTCAGAGAGTGTTGTCTGCCCCGAAATCAGCTGCTGCGCATTTTCAAGATAGACGTAATGTTCGTAGCCAAATGCTATGCCCCGCGAAAAAAACAACGCCAACATACGGAACAAAAACGCCGTCCAAATACAAAAGAGAAGCGTCTTTTTTTCCACTATATAGAGCAGCGTATGTTTAATGCGTTCCATAGTTGCTATATATTTAAGGTGTATTAAAACATCTGAAGATCGCACAAACGGCGGTAGGCTCCGTTCTGTTCCATAAGTTGCTCGTGAGTGCCGCGCTCTATGATTTCACCATCGTTTAACACGCATATCTCGTCGGCATCTTTAACGGTAGATAGACGGTGGGCAATAACGATAGAGGTACGGTTTTTCATAAGTTTAGATAAGGCATCTTGCACAAGACGCTCGCTTTCGGTGTCTAATGCCGATGTGGCTTCGTCGAGAATCAATATCGGAGGATTTTTGAGCACAGCACGGGCAATGCTTATGCGCTGACGCTGACCACCTGAGAGTTTAGACCCCCTATCCCCTACCCCGGTATCGTATTTTTCAGGTTTTTCGTCGATAAAGTCGGTGGCATTGGCTATGGCTGCAGCCGAAGAAACTTCCTCATCGGTAGCCGACTCCACTCCAAATGCTATGTTGTTGCGGATGGTATCGTTAAAGAGGATAGACTCTTGGTTAACATTGCCCATCATAGAGCGGAGGTCGGTGAGCTTGTAGTCTTTGATATTTACGCCGTCGATAAGTATTTCGCCCTCCTCAACATCCCAGAAACGAGGCAAGAGGTCTACAAGAGTAGATTTACCGCTTCCGCTCTGACCCACAAGTGCAACGGTTTTGCCCTTGGGGATAGTGAGGTTGATATTGCGGAGAACATATTTTTCGGCGTATTTAAACGATACGTTGCGGAATTCGATACTCTCTTTGAAATCGCTGATACGTATGGGGTTGGCTATTTCGGGAACGTGCATTGTTTCGTCGAGAATTTTGTTGACACGGTCGAGCGACGCCATACCTTTTTGAATAGTGTTGAATGTGCGGGCAAAATCTTTGGCAGGATTTAGCAACTGCGAAAAAACAGCCAAAAAGAATATAAACTCCGACGATGTAAACGTGCCTTTACCTTGCAAAATTAGGTATCCGCCTCCTACCAGCACCACTGTAAACACCGCAATACCAAGGAATTCGCTCAAAGGCGACGACAATGAATGTTTGCGGCTAACTTTGTTTTGAAGACGGTAAATTTTATCGTTGATTTTTTCAAAACGTTCTTTCATCTTGTGCTCGGCGATAAAGGCTTTTACAATGCGCAAACCTCCGAGAGTTTCTTCCATAACGGTGAGCATTTCGCCTGCCGCAGCCTGACCAAGTCCCGACGATGATTTGAGGCTTTTACCTAAACGTCCGATTAAGATGGCTATTATCGGCAGCACCACAAGCACTCCAGTGGTAAGTTCCCAACTTGTGTAAATCAGTGTGCCTAAATAAAGTACAATCTGAATAGGATCTTTGAACAGCATATCCAAACTACCCGAAATGCTCGACCTTATCTCTTGCACATCGCTTGTAAAACGGCTTAGAATGTCGCCTTTTTTTGATTCGGAAAAATAGCGCAAAGGCAAGTCGAGTATCTTGTAATAGATTTTGCGCTGAAAATTCATAACTGTGCCGTTGCTGATGGGTGCCATATAAAACGAGCCCATATATCCAAAAAAGTTTTTGAAAAAAGCTCCGATAATCACAAACAGACCTATATACATCAGCGCAGTGAGTTTTCCATCGGTGATAATAACCTGATAAAGAAAATAATCGAGAAACTCCTTGGCGCGACCCATAGTTTCAAAATCGAAACGCCACGGACCCGGGTCGGGCACTGCGGCACTCATATCTTTAAAAAGCATATCCAAAAAAGGGATAATCATCGCCATACTAAACAGCGAAAAAACTGTGCTAAGAGAATTGAGAAGCACATTAAGAAAAGCATATTTCTTAAAAGGCTTCAAATAACTTACAACGGTAGAAATGGTGTTCACTTATAAACAAATTTAGTTGAAAAAATCTGCGCAAATATACGCAAATGTTTCGATAAAAAAAATACGTCCTTGCAGAGCAAAGACGTATCTCTCTATTTAAACTAAACTTTTTAACTATGAACTACACTTATAAAACGCAGCATTGTGTGTAATATTGTATAGTTTTAAAAAAAGCATCTACAAATTGCTGTATGGAAGTTTTGTCCAAGAGCCTTCATTGTCTTCCCATCCTTGATTCTGAACAAGAACGCCATTAGAAAGAGTAACCTGAGATTCTGGAATCGGGAAAAAGCCGCCAGTAGAAGAATAACGTAAAATAAACGTATTATCCCCAGTGAAATCGGTGTATACGTCATCTTTGCCACGGTTTTGGATAGGTTGGCCGCCCTGAGTATTCATAATATAAGCAGCCAATCCCCAACGACGAAGGTCGTTCCATCGTAAAGCCTCAAAGCAAAGTTCGTAACGACGCTCGTTGAAAATATTCTCAAAAGAATAGTCAAGAGCGGGCAATCCAGCACGGGCGCGTACCTTGTTCATTCCGTCGGGAGTTTCAGTAAGTTCGGAATGCATAAGCAGCACATCGGCAAAACGGATAAAGATAACGTTTTGAGTAAGACCGCGCTGATCGTTATTGTCAGCACCAAAATAAACTGCGTATGAACGGTAAATGCTACCATCGGGAGCCACAGCTGCTGTTCCAGCATATTTTTTAGCAAAAAGATTGCTGTTTTCAACCTCTTTTGATGGGTCGCCTTTGTAATTGGGCATCTCAACAGCACGGTCGCAGATAGAACCCTCGCGACGATAATCACCTGCATAGTTGGGATCGTTGCCCCATTCCTCCCAAAGGTTGCGGCTTACTGGTCCATTGGAATATCCTTGTGGAACAAACGGATAACATTTTTTTGAATCAGAAGTCTTGCGTAATCCGTACCATTCAACAATACGGTTGGCATAATTGCTGTTGTTGCCACACGCTAATGAGAAAATAATTTCCTCGTTATTGTCGGTAGCCCATTCTGCATCAACACCTTCCATATAGTTGTAAGCCTTTTTGCAATGTGCGTATGTGTAAGGCCATAAACTGCGTTGATCGGGAAGAAGTGCATGTCCGCTATTGTTGATACAGTCTTCCAACCAAGTGATTACCTGTTGCTGTGTAACGCTTGAGCCGTCGGCTGTGGGCAGAGATTCCTTATCGTAATAACCTGTATAGAAAAGGAATACACGCGCCATAAGCGACTCGGCAGCCCATTTGCTTGCATGGGTGCAGGTTTTGGTCTGCTGATATGTCAACGAAGGCATAGTTTCGATTGCTGTTTTAAGATCTAATGCAATCTGTGCATAGATTTTGTCGGCAGAAGATTTTGGTAGATTTGCCTCCTGCATCTCCAACGTCAAAGGGCACGAACCATACAATTGCACAAGATTGAAATAATAGAAAGCGCGGAGGAAATGAGCCTCTCCAAGCAGTTGGTTTTTGCGGTCTTCGCTCGACCAACTGGTAACTTTGTCGGAAAGCTGCAAAATAGTATTGGCGCGGAAAATACCTTGATAGCGGTATCTCCAAGTCTCCTGCATCCACTCGTTATCGCGTTTGAGCAGACGGTCGGCACTCTGTGCTCCACGGTTAGAGGTACTACCACCTCCAAGACGGTCGTCGCTTGCTATGTCAAACACAAAAAACGGACATTCCTCGGTCTTGCCATATACATTGGCATTCATTATAGAATAGCATCCCGACAGAAGAGCTTCTACATCACCCTCTGTCTCTGGCATATTTTCGGTAGTTTTTTTTGTATAACTTTCAGTATCAAGAAAGTCGTCGCAGCCGCTAAACATCAATACTGCTACTGCTGCCGCTATATATAATTTATTGATTTTCATAATTTTCTAATCATTAAAATGTTAAATTAATACCACCCATAACAGTCTGTGGATTGGGATAGAAGCCCAAATCTACGCCCGAAGCCCAACTTGTGCCTCCACCGTATCCAACCTCGGGGTCCATTCCGGGATATTTGGTAAATGTGCAGAGATTCTGTACTGTGAAATAGAGACGGCATTTTTGGAATGGAGCGTTTTTCCAAATATATTTGAAATCGTATCCGAATGTAAGATTTGAGATTTTGAAAAAGTCGGCGTCTTCGAGCCACATATCCGAAATCTCTTTGAAGTTGGTGTCTTTGCCATGACTGAAACGAGGATACTTGTTGGTAGAGCCTTCGCCGTCCCAGTATTTGGTATAAACATCAGTGGTATAGTTGTGCGACTGAGTATTTGAGAACTCACGATAGTTGAGAGCCACTTGCTGACCAAACTGTCCGTAACCGTTGACTGCGAGGTCGAAACCTTTGTACGACATTGTGATATTTACACCCATTGTCCAATCAGGATGCGGATTGCCAATTTCACATTTATCAAACTCGTTGATTTCGCCATCGCCATTGGTGTCAACAAAAATAAGGTCGCCAGGCTGAAGTTTGCCTTTATCTTGTAAATAAGGTTTGCCATCGGCAATCCATTGATCTACTTGCTGTTGATTTTGGAATACACCTGCGGTTTTGTATCCCCAGAAATATCCCATAGGATGACCAACCTCTACACGATAAAGCTCATCGGTATTTTCAGCAAGCACACCTCTGCCGCCGTGAATAATTCCTTCCTCATTGTCGATACGGGTAACTTCGTTTTTGTTTGTTGAAGCATTAATACCAATGGTGTATTTAAAATCGCCAACTTTGTCTTTCCATACGAGTGCGATTTCTACACCTTTGTTTTCTACGTCGCCACCGTTGATATAAGGAGCACCTGTACCATAAGAAGAAAGCTGAGGTGCCACTACAAGCCAGTCTTTGGTGGTTTTCTTATACCAGTCGAATGTTACAGTAAGTCTTGATTTTAAGAATCTTGCATCAAAACCAAGGTCGAGCTGTTCAGAAGTTTCCCACGATACATCTTCGTTAGGAATAATATCGGGATAGGCACCCTTAACAGGAGTTACTTTATCATCGAAATAATATCTGCGGTCGTATGCAATAGTACGGAGATACTGGAAGTTTGAAATTGATGCGTTACCGTTCTGACCCCAGCTACCACGAAGTTTCAAGAAGTCAACTACACGTTTCATACCCTCGGCAAAAGATTCGTTGGTGATAACCCATCCAGCAGATACCGACGGGAAATAGCCCCAACGGTGACCTTTGGCAAAGTTTGCAGAACCATCGGCACGCATAATGAGCGATGCCATATAGGTTTCGTTGTAGTTGTAGTTAACACGACCAAAAACCGACGACAATGCTCCAATAGTATTGGGCGAGCCGCTTATGGTTGTGCTTTCTGCTGTTACAGCATCAGTATTGTTGAGGTATGCGTGTTCAAACGAACCAGGGAAAATGCTATATGCGTTTTTGGCCTGCACTGAGCTACCGAATCCCCATTTCTCGAGGCTTTGTCCTACGAGAACGTCAATGTTGTGCTTATCGATTTTGAACACATAGTTTGCGGTATTTTCCCAAGTCCAACGATAGTTGTTGCTCTGTCGTTGCTCTACAAAATCCTTTTCTTCAATAGTTTTAGAAGCCCAACGGTGCGATGCCTGAGCCCTGCGATAGTCGCTCTGCGAAGTATGGAATCCTGCGCTGCTACGAATCTTGAGTCCCTCAATGGGAGCAAATTCCAAAAAGGCGTTGAATTGCAAACGTGTGCTGCGTGTGTTTTTGTCTTTATGATCAGCTATTTGAGCAATAGGATTAACACGCTCCTGATCATAAACCCAATTGTCACTTATCATATCGTCCAATACATAAAAGTCGCCATTTGCATTGTAGACAGGAAGAAGCGGCGTGGTAGTGAGAAGGTTGCGGACATTGTTGTTGTATTTGTCGTTAAGATTCAATCCCTTAGAATTTGTGATAGTATAAGTGATGTTTTCGCCTAATTTGATAATATCGCGTTTGTTTTTGCGATAGATTGAATAATCAGAATTGGCACGAGCTGTAATACGGTCGTAGTGAGGAGTGGCAGGATAGCCTAATGTACCGTCTTGACTAAAATATGAGAAACCCAACGAATAGCGCGAAGTTTCTGAGCCGCCGCTAACACCAATAGAGTGATTCTGAATCGGTGCATTCTTATCCAAAGCCTCTTCAAACCAGTTAGTTCCGTTCCAAGTGCCGTTCATAATCTGCTTGTACTGAACAGGTAATTGTGATTCAAAATCTTCTTCGGGACTACCTTCTGCAAGTTTTGCCTTGTTGAATATTTCCATATATTGTTTGGCGTTCAAAGTCTTTACACCATTGGTTACAGCATTTTGAATACCATAGTAACCATCGTAAGTAATCTTAGCTTTGCCCACTTTGCCATGCTTGGTGGTAACGAGGATAACGCCGTTGGCAGCACGTGCGCCGTAGATGGCTGCTGAGGCTGCATCTTTAAGCACGTCGATACTTTCAATGTCGTTGGGGTCGAGTGCCTCGATGTTTGCACCTGCCACACCGTCTACTACATAAAGAGGAGTAGCTGTACCTGTAGTACCGAGACCACGGATTGTAACTTTGTAGCCATCGCCGGGCTGACCTGAATTTTGGGTGATGTTAACACCAGGCGACTGACTTTGCAATGCGCCAAATGCATCAGTAGCATTCTGACGTGCAATGTCGTCGCTTGCCACCTGTACCGAAGCACCTGTGGTAAGTTTCTTTTTCTGCACACCGTAACCAACTACAACAACTTCTTCGGTGCCAATTACATCTGTTTGAAGAACCACATTCACCGTCGACGATGTAACTGCGACTTCCTGTGTCTGATAACCGATGTACGACACTACAAGCACGTCGCCTTGGTTGCAGCTGATTGTAAACTTGCCTTCAAGGTCGGCGATTGTGCCGTTGGTAGTGCCTTTAACTTGAATTGTTGCGCCAATTGTAGGTTCGCCGCTATCGTCGGTAACCTTACCCGACACGCTGAGTGTCTGCGCAGATGCATTGCTCGTTATTAAAACACAAGCAAGCAACATAAGCATTGTTAATAAACTTCTAAATTTCATATTTGCCTTTTTTGGTTAAAAATTAATATAGTAGTGCCGCACCACTTAGCGCGGTAGAAAATTCTTTGCTAACGAATAAAAGTTTGATTAACCGCCGTACAGACACGGCAAAAGGCTGAGTAATGAATATTACAACAGATTAGAGCAATGCTTTAATAAATAAGAGAGTTGAATAGTTATTGCACGTTTAAAAGTAATAAGTAGAATAGGGAGGTATAAATCGTTTAAAAGTATAGGAAAATTTTTGATTTATAAAGAACGTGCTTCTTGTAGGATTTCCTAAGATTTCGGTTTCAAAAATAAACGATGATTTAACAAAAACCAAATATTTTTAAAGTTTTTTTACAAAAAAAATCACATTTATTATCAATCGTCTATTACATAATGATTTCCAGCAGCAAAACGCGGAGCAAGTTCTATACAATAACGGTTGGCAAATGGTTCTATAAGTTTTTCGATAATAGAATGAGAATTGTTTTCGGCTGATATATGCGATGCGATAATATGCGAAAGTCCTGAAAAAGAGTGATTTTGAATCAAATTTATGGCATCAGTATTAGAGAGATGCCCATTTTCAGAATGTATTCTTTCTTTGAGATATTGGGGATACGAGCCGTTTTGGAGCATTTCATAATCGTAATTCATCTCTAAAAACACCACCCTGCATTTTGAAAAACTATCCACACAAACACTATCTGCAACCCCTATGTCGGTGATTATACCTATATACGAATCGTTAACCTTTACTATAAAACTATAAGGGTCGGCGGCATCGTGATGTTTTTTAAAAGGAAAAACTTCGATATTAGAAGCCACTTTTACGGAATTTACCCCATCAAAAAGTTTGTAATCTTGCGGACGTTTGCGCCGCGAAAGTGCGTTGTAGGTGGCGGCACTAAAATATACAGGTATATTATGACGGTGCGAAATAGATTTCAACCCAGCCACGTGGTCGTAATGCTCGTGCGATACAAAGAGTGCACGTATTTTTGTGGTATCAATTTGAGCTGTTTCGGCACGCTCCATAAAACGGCGATTTGAAATACCTCCGTCGATAAGCACAGCATCGGTTTCGTTGCCTATATAATAACAATTGCCATTGCTGCCCGAGGCGAGACTACAAAACTCAATCATTGTACACTTTAATTTCGTTGTAAAAAGTATCGCGCTCTACGGGGATAAGATTTTCAGATTTAATCAAGTCTACAATCTGTTCCACAGTCATAACGGGCTTGCCTTCTACCCCTGCCATGGTGTAAATTTTGGTGCTGTCATTAACCGTTCCATCAATGTCGTCGGCACCATATTGAAGGGCAAGACGGGTGGTTTCTAATCCGCTCATTACCCAATATGCCTTGATATGGGGGAAATTATCTAAAAATATTCGCGAAATGGCGTAATTTTTTAAATCTTCTAATAGCGGCACTTCGCCAATATTGCTCAATGAGTTGTTTTCGTGGCGATATTTAAGGGGAATAAAAGCTGAAAATCCGTGAGTTTCGTCTTGGAGTGTGCGCAGACGGTTGAGATGGTCGATACGTTGGGCGTATGTTTCTAAATGCCCGTAAAGTATTGTAGCATTGGTAGAAATGCCGAGCTGATGTGCGGTTTTATGAATTTCGAGCCATTTATCTGATTTGGTTTTTTCGGGACATATCTGCGCTCTCAATTCTTCGTCGAAAATTTCTGCACCGCCGCCGGGGATAGATTCTAAGCCCGCAGCTTTAAGTTTTTCGAGACCTGCTTTGAGGGTTAATTCAGCCTTATTAATCATATACTCAATTTCCACAGCGGTAAAAGCCTTTACCACAATGCCTGGAATAATATTTTTCACCTCGCGGATAAGGTTGCAATAATAATCGATATCGCGGTCGGGATGAACGCCGCCAACTATATGACACTCAGTAGCATGGCTATCTTTGTAACGCTTTACTTGATGAAGAATTTCGTCTAATGAGAGTTCCCACGCCTGAGCATCGCCCTTTGGTTTTTTGTAACTACAAAAGCGGCAATTGTTGACACAAACATTGGTGGGTTCGATATGGAAATTACGATTAAAAAAAACTTTTCGTCCGGTTTTGTTCTCCTTAACGGCAAACGCCAACATGCCAAGCAATCCGAGCGGAGCTTTTTGATAAAGCACCAGAGCCTCATCGGTGGTAATGCGGTTGCCTGCAAGAATTTTTAGTGCAATCGCTTTAATATCAGAGCTTGCCGAAGAATTTTGAACAATACTATTATATAAGGTGTGCATTTTTTCAAAAATTTTTGGTGCAAAGGTAATAATTTGTGTAATATTTTTGTATAATCGTGGTCTATAACTAAAAAATGAAGTATAACATGACACATAAAATTATTACCGCCGTATTATCTGCCGCCATAATTGTTGTAAGTTCGTGCAAATCATCAATTAAAATCAACAACGAAGAAACAAGAGCACATTTTTTTCCCGAAGAAAATGGCGAAGGCTCTATGGAACCTATTAAACTTGGCTATAAATATCAAACACCACCATTGCAACAAATTCCGCCGTGTAGTAGTATAGTAACAGGCACGCTCAACAACGGTCTAACATATTACATCTACAAAACCAACGAAAATCAGGGATTTAACAACGTGGCTGAAATTATGCTTATGCAAAAAACCGGTTCATTGGTAGAAGACGACGAACAAATAGGCGTTGCACACTTTGTAGAGCACTGTGCTTCAACTAATAAAGGCTTCAATTCACTTGATTATTTCAAGGGAAAAGGTGGTTTTCCTAACGCCACAACAGCATTCAATTTTACCGAATATCACAGTGGTTTTATTTTGAGCTCGGCAATTGATTCGAGTATGTATGTTATGCGCCACATTGCCTCTAACTGCAATTTTTACAACGAAGACCTTGAACGCGAACGCAAAATAATCCTCGAAGAATATCGCATACGTAATTATTCAGCTATGTTTGATATAATCAATAATATACACCAAGGCACTCGCTATGCCAAACGCCCAGTACTTGGAACAATCGAAAGTATTAATGCCATTACGGTGGACGATTTGCGCAATTATTATAACAAATGGTATCAACCTCAAAATCAGGCAATTTTGGTTTTTGGCGACATTGACATAAAGCAAACCGAAGATAAAATAAAAGAAGTATTCAGCAATCTCAAACGCGGCACAACCGATATACCAACCTACAAATACACACATACTCCCCATACCGAACCCATTTTTGCAACCGTAGAAAACAACTGGGAATCTATCGGACGCTTAGAATTATATTTTAATATCCCCGATCAAAACCTTGCGCTCAACCGCAATACAGTAGCATGGAGTATACAAAATCATCTTCAAGACAGGATTGCTAAAACAATCAATAATCGTTTAGAAAATATAAAAAACGAGTCGGAACTATTTGAATATGTAGATTGTAGCAACAACTCCGGTTTTTCGGTTACCGATAATACTCAATTGAAAGTGTCGGTTGGCTTTGTTCCACAAAATTGGCGTAATGCCGTTGAAGCAGTAGTGGCTGAAATTGAGAAAATTAAACAGTACGGCTGGACCAAAAAAGAGATAATATATAGTTTGTTTTCGGGATATAACGACACATTGCAACCGCTAACCGATAGCGTTGATTTTTCGGTGTCGACAAGGTGGGGCGACAACAATTGTGGCGCAGACATATCGTATATCAACAACTTTGCATACGGCGAACCAATATTCGACAATAATAACCACGGACCTTTGTCGATGTACCAAAGCAAACATTTAAATCCCGGTGTCTACCACGATTATTATACTAAAATTGTCACTGACAGCAATATGGTAGTAATACTTGGTTTGCCGCAAGGTATCAACAGCAACGAGGTGCGCAACGTATATATGCAAGCCCGCAACGCCAATTATGAAAACACTAAGTATCGCTATGCCGAACAGCCAAATTATAAATCTTTTATTGATAATCTCGACGTTAACCCCGCTCCCGGCAAAACTGTAAAAGTGCGCAAAATAGATTTTGAAAAATGCACCGAACTTACATTCAAAAACGGTGTTAAGGCGGTGGTGTGCGACAAAAATTCAGGTCAGTACGACATTCACATTAAGGGCATTAGACAAGGTGCACTAACGCATTACAACAACGATGATGCAAAAAAAATAAAGCTTCTTTCCGACGTAATTGCCACACCTATGTTTGCCATAAAGCATATCTCTAAAAATACGACGTTCAATTTCGATCATTATTACGATACCTACGAATGTGATGCGCGACTATCGTCGTTTACAATAGAAAAATGGTTGAAATATCTTCATTACTGCCTTACTACCACCGACATAGATACTCTACGCTTTAACGGCATTATTCAAAAATATATAGCTAATGCCAACTCCGAAAACTCTCTGCTGAGCCAATTCGACAACTTGTTTGACAATGCTATTCACGACGAAAATTACGCCGATTTATTTGCGCCGCTTTCAGAAGAAGCACTTAACAAACTTACAATCAGCGAACTAAAAAATCTTTATCAAAGCTACATTTCTAACTACAACGGCACTGTATTTTTAATTCAAAGCGATTACAATGTAAAACAACTAAAACCTTTGTTAGAAAAATACCTTGGTTCGTTGCCATCTAAGCCCACACCTGTAACACCTACCAACAACAAGGCTTTTCTCTTTAAAACCGTCAGCGACACATCAGTTTACCATTATCAAGCCGACGAAGCTCGTTCTGATATTCAACTAAGTTACACACTTTTTAACGGTTACCAATACTCTCAAAAAAGATTGATAATACAAAAAGCATTTGAAAACATACTTTACAACCTATTGTTCAATCATATACGTGTTGCCGACGGCTCAGCATACTCGTTTTATACATGTATTTATACCACAAGAAAACCCACCGAGGGACAAGTTTTATACGCATACACTGTTTGTAAGCCCGAAAATGCTCGTATCATTCTCAACAAGATGGACTCTATTATTCATCAAATGGCATACGGCGACCTAATTACCGAACAGCAGGTTAAAACCTTTACTGACAATTTCTTAAATTCGTTCAACACCACTATTTTACAACGCAACTATATCAATCACCTTACCAACCTCTACCTCAACGATGGTATCGACATGCGTATTACCGACCCCGCACTAATCCGTTCGCTCACCGCTGCCGATTTGCGAAACTTTGCCAAAGAGATGATAGAACAAGGAGTTAAACACGAATTAATTGTAACGGGGGAGTAACCACAAAAAAAAGTTTCCAAACACTTTTTGGATTTCAAAAAATGTTTGGAAACATTAAAATAATTACCGGACTATTGGGTTACTTCCTAATCGGCACTTTGTATTCGTTTTTCACCACGCCCATGATAAACGAACTGCTCAGACCGCCAATGCAGTCGAGTTCGCCAAGTATCTTCATCACAAACTGCTGATACTCTTTCATCGACGATACGTAGATTTTCATTGTAAAGTCGAAGTCGCCCGAAACGTTGTAGCACTCCCCTATCTCAGGAATATTTTGCACAGCCTCCATAAACTTGGTGGCGTTTTCAAAGGTGTGCTGTTTGAGCTTGATGTTGCAAATGGCCATAAATCCGCAGTCGAGCTTGTCTACGTCGAGCACTGCGGTGTATTTTTTGATATAGCCTTCCTCTTCGAGTTTCTTAACGCGCTCGAAAACAGGTGTGGGCGAAAGATGCACCTTCCGCGACAGCTCCTTGTTGGTGAGGGAGCCGTCGTCTTGAAGGGCAGCTAAAATTTTATAGTCGGTTTCGTCTAACTTCATGTTACTTAACCTTGTCGATTTCGTGACAGATATTGTCGAAAATATCTTCTACCTTGCCAATACCATTGATTTCAACGCATTTGCCTTCTTTTTTGTAAAAATCGGCAACGGGAAGAGTAGATTCGTTGTAAACCTTGATACGGTTTTCGATAACGTTGACATCTGCATCATCAGAGCGTCCAGAATCTTTAGCACGGTTCATAAGGCGTTGTACGAGAGTGTCGTGGTCGGCAGTAAGGCAGAGAAACGAATCAAGTTTGATACCTTTTTTAGCAAACATCTTGTCGAGAGCCTTGGCTTGGTTTACTGTACGGGGGAAACCGTCGTAAAGAATACCTTCTGACTTGATGTTTTCGTCCACTTTCTTTTCAAGGATATCGATGATAACATCGTCGGGGATAAGCTGACCTTTGTCCATATACGATTTAGCCATCTTGCCGAGGTTGCTCTCTTTGGCAATCTCTTCGCGGAGGATGTCGCCTGTAGAAAGGTGAACGAGTTTGTACTTCTTTTCAATAAAAGCTGATTGTGTGCCTTTGCCGACGCCTGGTGCGCCGAAAATTGCGATATTCAACATCTTTTTCATTTTACTATGTATTTTTATTAATTTAGTTTACAACAGTATAAATATCGGGCAGGTTTCTGCCGTATCCGTCATAATCGAGTCCGTAGCCAACTATAAAGGCATTTGGAATTTCTATTGCACGGTAGTCTACATTATAAGACTCTTTAAATGAATTTGGTTTAAAAAGTAAAGTTGCAATTTTTATATCAGCGGGCTTATGAGCTTGCAATTGGTTAAGAATTTCGCGCATGGTAAAACCCGTATCCACAATATCTTCTAATATTACCACATGGCGGCCTTCGATGCCTTCGGGCATTCCTATAAGTTGCTTAATAGTGCCTGTAGATTGTGTACCTTGGTAGGATGCCACTTTGGTAAAACTAATTTGGCACGGTACGGTAATCTTTTTCAAAAGGTCGGCTGCATACATAAAAACGCCATTGAGAACCCCTATAAAGAAGATTTCTTTGCCCGCATAGTCGGCATTTATGCGGTCGGCTACTTTTTGTATCGAATTTTGTATCTCCTCGTTGCTTATGCTAAGGATAAATTGTTTATCTTTGACCGTTATTGGCTGATTCATTGTCGAAGGTTATTAAAAAAAATTTTGGCAAATTTAATCAGCATATTGGAATTTTTTGCTGTTTAATTAAGAATTTTTAGTTAAAATATACAAAATTATTATTATCAAATATTTAACACTAAACAAAATGACACCGTTAGTAAGCATTATCATGGGTAGTACATCGGATATGCCCGTTATGGAGGATGCCGCCAAGTTTCTCAACGATATGCAAATACCGTTTGAGATTAACGCACTGTCGGCTCACCGCACTCCCGAATTAGTGTCCGACTTTGCTAAAAACGCAGCCGAGCGTGGTATCAAGGTAATAATTGCCGCCGCAGGAGGCGCAGCGCACTTGCCGGGTGTAATTGCCGCTCAAACTCAGTTGCCAGTTATCGGCGTACCTATCCGCACTCAAATGGGTATGGAGGCTTGGGACGCTATGTTATCTATTATTCAAATGCCTCCCGGAATACCTGTTGCCACAGTGGGAGTAAACGCCGCTAAAAACGCCGCCATACTTGCCTGTGAGATTATGGCTCTTGGCAACGACTCTATTCGCGAAAAGGTAGTAAAATTTAAATCCACCCTCGCCGCCAAAATCACCAAGGCTAACGAGGATTTGGCAAAAATCAAGTATGAATATAAAACCAACTAAAATGAAAAATCCGCACGGTATATATATTATATATCGTGCGGATTTTTATATTCTCTAACACAGTGCACTCCTTTTTGAATACTCCTGTTTTAGTTCTTTTATTCGTGACTGATAGTATTTGATAGAATCGGCGATTTGTTTATCGGATAGTTGTTTTATGTTTGAGTTGTCGATAGCGAGATTGACACGGCGCTCAAAATCTCCAATTATGTTCATATAGGTAATAAAGGCGTTGTATGGTGTGCCAAATGGATTGGTAACTATATTTTGCTGTGTGCCGTCTAAATAGCCGTCGGACATGAAGAAGAAATAATCGCTACACTGCAAACGTTGCCAAATCTGTTGCAAAGTGGAATTTACTCCCAACTTTACTTTATCTTTTAAGGCATTGAGTTTAGAGAAAGCCTCGCGTTGAAGGTCGTTGCCAAGCCACGGAGCAAGATAAACGGGATAATTCAAACCCGGCACAGGGTCGGGCAGTTTGTATGGAGCTATGGGTTGAAACTTTTGCAAAGCCGACGACGGTGTATCAAATTTAAAACGTTTTGAATCTAAGACATTCTCAACAAACGATTTAACATACAAAAGCACATCGCGGTTGTTGTATTTAGTGCCGTCGAGATATTCGCAATTAAGCGATGCAAATAGTATATCACCTCCTGAAGCATTATTGCCAAGCTGCTCCACAAGGTAATCGGGCGCAAAGAGTTTACCGTCTTTGAGGGCGTTTTCAAACAGAATGCTGTACTTGCGGTTTTGTGTAATAATCTTCAACCGCTGCGCTGTGGGATGAAAATATAGATAATCAGTGCCTTTAACCTCCAAACTGCGTTCCTCGGGCTGCACCAAAACTGATTTAAAGCCCATTTCGTAAGCCGCCACACCAATCGAATCGGTATAAATCAGGTCGGTATTTTGCAAAGTTTCGGGTGTAACATTAAACAACCTCTGAATTTCTGATACCGAAACACCTACTTGCTTTTTAAATTCTGAAATATCGTTAACTCCGGCAAGAGAATGGTTATAAGGCGATGCCACAAACTCTACGGCGTTGGTATGCGCAAGTTGTTTTAGCAGTTCAAGTGTATTGGGGCAATACTGCTCTATAAGTTGCAAGGCAAATCCCGAAATTGTAATCGAAAACTTAAACCTCCGTTTGTAGCGGCGAGCAAGAGCCAAAAGCATCTCTAATGCGGGTTTAAGGCAGTTGCGCTCGGAGGCTTCCACAGCCGAACCGGTTGACTGTTCGTCAAAATAAAAATTGTCGTTGCCAATGTCGAAAAAGCGGTATTTTTTCAACAAAAAATATTTATGGATATTGATATTAAAAGCTAATGTTTTCATATTTCGGTATTTTGATTGTTGCACAATGCATTGTAAACTGCTGAAATCTGTTTTGCGCTCTCTTTCCATTTTAGGCTGCGCAACTCTCTTTGGGCGGCTTTTACAATATGTTTTGATATGGCTGGATATTCTATTAATGCGTGAATGGCATCTGCAATAGCGTCCACATCGTTGTAATCCACTTTGATAGCGTGTTTTAGCACTTCTGCCACACCGCTCTGTTTTGATATAATTACAGGCACATTACATCTAACTGCCTCCAATGGAGCAATTCCAAAGGGTTCTTGCACCGATGGCATCACGTAAATATCACTAACGGCAAGCAGATGACGCACCTCGTCGTGATTGAGAAAATCGGTGAAATGAAACCTATCTGATATGCCAAGCCTTGCTGCTGCCGTTACCATTTGGTTAAACATATCGCCGCCGCCTGCCATCACAAAACGCACATTGCGCAACTGCTTGAGCACCTTGAATGCAGCCTCGATAAAATACCGAGGACCCTTTTGATAGGTGATACGTCCGAGAAAAGTAACAAGCTTTTCGCCGTCGGGTTTCTTGTATTTGCGACGGTCGGGTTTAAAGTCTACGCCGTTGTAGATGGCAAACACCTTGTCGGGGTCGATGCCGTATTTGTCGATAACGATGTCGCGGGTAAGGTTGCTCACAGTGATAACGGCGTCGGCTTGCTCCATACCGTCTTTTTCGATAGCAAACACCTGCGGATTGGGATGATTGCCAGTGCGGTCGTATTCGGTGGCGTGAACATGCACCACAAGAGGCTTGCCGGTTGCTTTTTTGGCAGCAATGCCCGCCTCGTAGGTGAGCCAGTCGTGAGCGTGAATCACATCAAAATTATGTTGGTTGGCTATTTTGCCACCTATTCGGGCAAACATTCCCGTTTCGGTAAAAATATCAGATGTGTAGCCGCCTGTAAATTCAAACTTTGCAGGTTTTTGAGTATTGTTGTCTACCGTATCACCTATCGACACCGAAATAGGCTTTTTGCGTCCGTTTTCGATGGTAACAAGGCGTCCATCGGGGTCAACATATACTTTTTCGGGCGGAATATTTTTGCGCATAAGTATACGTTCAATCTGTCCGGGCTGAAGATAAGGATGCAAATACGAGGCTGTTTCGATATAAATCAGCTTATCCGATTCGGCAACATATTTTACAAGTTCGTCCTGATTAGTAATTTTCTGTTCGGGCGAAGGCTGCGGCAGCACTATCCGTATATTGCGGTCTAATATTTTTTTGTGAGTTTTGGCATATCTGTCGGCTCCGGCAAACACAGTGTTAACCGATTGCTCGTCGCCAAAGATTTTGGGAGCTACAAACACCAAAGAGGTATCGCCACGCATACCAAGAGCATCAACAATACCCTTGCAGGCAGTGCCCAGACCTCCCGATATATGCGGAGGAAATTCCCAACCAAACATTAAAACTCTCATATCGTTTTGTTATATCTCTTTTTTTAATTGTTAATTATGAATTGTGAATTATGCATTATGCATTGTTAATACTGATCAATAAGCATCTTTATTCTATTAACGGCAGCCACCGATGCGGCACAAAGTGGCGAGCCGAAACCTTCTTGCGGAGCCTCGGGAAGAAACTTTTGATAAAAGCATGGTGAAGATGGCAACGAATCGTCTTGGTTGTGAGCGTAATACATTTGCTTTGCCATTTTCATACCCTCATCGCCGATGCGTAGTTTCAAATATAATTCTGCCACAAAATCGTTAAATTCGGGCATTACATACACACTTTCGTTTGAAACATTCTGCTGAGGAGGTATATTCAACAGTCCACGAGGAGTAAGGAGATGCTGCTGAAGCGAAAGTAAGATTTTTTCAGCCATATTGTTGTCTACCACCGCATAAGGCAAAGCAGCGGCCAATATCTGCGCAGGACGGCAAGTATGATCTACCGAACCGTTTTCGGATACGCTGTCGGGCAGGTAGAGCATGTTAGGCAGCACAAACATTTTAGCAAATTCTGTTTTAACCTTATGAGCCATTTGCGATGCTGTAGCCGAAGCTTCTATTTCGCCGTTAAGCTCGTTGATTTCGGCTGCAAAGCACAAAGCGTTATACCACAAAGCATTAGTTTCTACAAAATAACGGTCTTCGGTAGAAAGGCTTCGTGCCACAAGTCCGCTATCGTCGAGTACAAGTCCCGACATACTGTTGTCAATTCCTGCTTTTATAATCTTGTTGATGTCTTTGCCAAATTGCTTGTAAGTGAGGCGGATGTCGCCTTTTTGAAAAAAATATTGCTGCACAGCCCACACAAACCACAACGGAGCTTCGGGCAAAAGCCTGTATCCGCTCACACGTCCCATCAGCGTATTACCCAGCATTTTTGATAGCGAGCTTACCACTTTTTCAAACAGATTTGGTTCGTTAGACTGCAATGTTAATCCGGGCAAAGCCATAAACACCTCTTTGGGAATATTAGCGGTTTCGGGCAGCGAATTTACAATAAAAGTTTGCCCTTTGTGGGTGCGTATAAGTTGGTTAACGGCATAATTTACATCATCTTGATACGATTCGCGATTGGTGCGCGAGGCGGCTTCGGTATCAAAAAGAGTTTCAAATTGGTTTGGCTGTCCTTTTCGGTCGGATGTGGCAAATATCACACTTTCGCCTTCGTTTAATATTGTTTCAAAAAAGCCTGGCATAAAGAGGTCTTCTTGATATGGGAGACCAGCCATTCGGTCTTCGGTGTATTCGATATTATAGTTCCAATCGGGAGCTGTAACAAAGCTGCATTGTTTCGACATCTGCATATAAATCATCGGGTCGCGGTCGGTAGATGAATACATTATGCCGTTTTCGATTGGTTTGTTGCCGGTGTTGATGTTTCCGGTTTTGCGTATCAGGCTGCTCGCATACCGCAATCCAAGCAACGGACGCAGCTGCAATGTTACCACGCCTGGCGCGCTGAGCACTTTGTAACGCACCATCACCGTGTTTTGCTGCGACAGCAAAAGAACCTCTTTTTGCAAAACCGTGTCGGCTAAATTAAAAATCAAAGAGGGCATCGGATTTAGCGAAACGCTGTCGATATATTGGTGTCCGAGCGGAAAATAAACGTTGGGATATTTTCGGGTTGAAAGGTAAAACGACCGGCCGTTGGTGATTACCGAATCGTCTAATGTTGACAGCAGCACATACTGACAACCTGCCTGTTCGCGAAAAACTGATAGCAGCGAATGCCATTTTTTTGTGTTGCACATTATGATTGAAGATGCGGTACACGCTCCTCCCCTGTTGCATTTGACATATTCGCGTTTGAGCGGATAACTGAGATCTGATATCAAGTTTTTGTCAATAGGTTGTGGCTTCATAACGTTACATTATTGATTTATAAATATTTGCCCCTTCAACAAAAATACAAATTAAGGGTTTACTAAGATAATAAATATTTTTGTTTGTTCAAACAAAAAAATCAAGAAAAATAATAACAAAAAAAGGGTACGTTATCGCAACGCACCCCAACAAATTGTAATGAAAAGAATTATTAATAAATCTGGTATTACACATTAAATCTAAAATGCATAATATCACCGTCCTGCACCACGTAGTCTTTGCCTTCGATATGGATTTTTCCGGCTTCGCGGCAGGCTGCTTCAGAGCCAAGGCTGATATAATCTTCCATCTTGATAACCTCGGCTTTGATAAATCCTTTTTCAAAATCGCTGTGTATAACGCCGGCACACTGCGGGGCGAGCGAACCTTTGCGGTATGTCCAAGCTTTTGATTCTTTTGGACCTGAGGTGAAGAAAGTTTCGAGGTTGAGCAGCTTGTAAGCCGAGCGGATAAGTTTTACCACGCCCGATTCGTCGAGCCCAAGGTCGTCGAGAAACATCTTGCGATCGTCGTACGATTCCATTTCGGCAATTTCTTCTTCGGTTTTGGCTGCGATGATAAGTATTTCGGCATCCTCGTCTTTTACTGCGGCTTTTACAGCCTCGGTGTATTTGTTGCCGGTGAGCACCGATTTTTCGTCAACGTTGCACACATACATCACAGGCTTGTTGGTAAGGAGAAATAGCTGTTTAGCCACCTCTTTTTCGTTTTCGTCGAGCTGCACGGTGCGTGCCGAACGGCCTTGTTCAAGAGCGGCTTTAAACTTATCCATCACCACAAGCAGTTGTGCTGCGTCTTTATCTTTGGCGGTTTTGGCGATTTTCTCTGTTTTGGAGTAACGCTGCTCAATGGTTTCAAGGTCTTTGATTTGGAGCTCGGTGTCGATAATCTCTTTGTCGCGCACTGGGTTTACACTTCCGTCAACGTGAGTAACGTTTTCGTCGTCGAAACAGCGGAGCACGTGTATAATGGCATCGGTTTCGCGGATGTTGGCAAGGAATTTATTACCAAGACCCTCGCCTTTGCTTGCGCCCTTTACCAATCCGGCAATGTCCACAATCTCTACTGTGGCGGGCACCACTTGTGCCGGATGGTCGATTTTTTCTAACTGTACAAGCCTGTCGTCGGGCACAGAAACCACGCCCACATTAGGCTCAATGGTGCAGAAAGGGAAGTTGGCTGCCTGTGCTTTTGCGCTCGAAAGGCAGTTAAAAAGGGTTGACTTGCCCACGTTGGGAAGTCCTACTATACCACATTGAAGTCCCATTTTCTAATTATCTGATTATGTTATGATTCTTTTTGGTTAATATCGGCAACAGCGGGTTGCGATTTTTTGTTTAAATACCATTTTGCTATCAATGCTAACGCCGCAAGTATCACAATAATAGATGCAATAGCGGCAATCACCTTGCTAACACGTACCGACGAGGGGTCGAATTTAAACTCTATAGTGTGCTGTCCGGCGGGTATCACCATTGCGCGGAGAATATAGTCGGCGCACACATGGTCGGCGGGTTTTCCGTCGATATACGCCTGCCATCCTTTGGGATAATATATTTCAGAGAATACAGTAAGGCGGTCGCGGAATGTCAAACTGTTGTATTTAAGATAATTGGGCTTGTATTCTGCAAGGGCAATTACGCTGCTGTCTTCGGCAAATATCTGCTCTGAAGGCAATTGCGAAATAAAGCTTTCAAACTGTTTTTTGTTAATAACGGCAGTTTTGCGTGGGTCGCAACGTTTGAGACTCTCGATTTCTTTGTCGGCGCTCTCCACAAGTTCGTAACGGTTTACAAACCAAGCATTACCGTAGGTATCGAGGTTTACAAGCGGAAAAGCGTTGGGGTCGGTGATTACAAATTTGGTGTTGAGCATATTTAGCGCAGGATTTGTGCGGATATAGTCGCTAAGTTTGTCGGGAGTGTTGCGTGCCACATAGAGCGCACCGTTTACTGCCGGAGCCAACACGGTATCGATAAATTCTTGATAGCGACGGAGTTTTGCACCGTGATATCCGCCTATTGTCTTATGGAAATAGGGTGTTACACCATCGTTAAACACATTGCGGGTAAGGTCTAATACGCGGAAATCTGGGTCGGTGTCTTTTTTGATAAACGTGTCTGCCACCGAGGGGTTAAACACATTTGCCTCCGAAGCAAATTTGTAATCCTTAGGACCAAGGTAACGATAGTCTACAATCCAAAGGTCGGCAACAATCAAAATGCCTACTATTATATAAAGTGTGCTCTCTTTCCATTTCATAATTGAAAACAGAGCCATAACTGCTACAGCTACCAATATAAAGCCTAACGAACGCAATGCCGACGAACTGAGTATCGACGAACGTGCCGATTCTAATCCATCTTTAAACTGCTGATAAAGTGCGGCATCGTCGCCACCTTTTTGAATGGTATCGTTGATTACAGCAGATTCTTGTGCCGAAAGTAGCGATGTAACCGAGGGCGCTATCCAAAACAGCAAGCACAATCCTGCGGTAAGACCAAGCGAAATGTATATATCTTTTTTGCGTGTTTTAAGATAGTCGGGATTTTCGGCAAACTCTTTTAATGCCATTACAGCAAGGAAAGGAATGCACACTTGGGCAATCACCAAGGTCATCGACACTGCGCGGAATTTGTTGTAGAGCGGCACATAATTGAATATAAAGTCGGTGAAGCCGCCAAGATGATAGCCCCACGAAAGTATCAGCGACACTGCCGTGGCACCAAACAGCCACCATTTTGCGGGACTTTTTACAATAAACATTCCCAAAACAAAGAGGAAGAATATTATTGCACCCACATAAACGGGACCCGAAGTAAAGGGTTGGTCGCCCCAATAGTGGTTTTGATTTGCAATTTGCTGAGCAAGCTGATTACCCTGAATGGCTTTCATAGCGTCGGGGTCGTTGCCAAGAGCGTCGGACGCACCGCCTTTAAATTCAGGAATAAAGAGTGCGAAACTTTCGCTCACACCATTGCTCCATGCAAGAGCGTAATCCTTGTCGAGGCCGCTGCTCTCTTGCTTGGTGGTAAGCTCGCTTTGGCTACGTGTAGAGTATTTGCCGTATTCCCAAGTGGTCCAGAGGTTGGTGATATTGGGCAGCACAGCAAACACACATGCCACAGCCACCACAGCGGCAGCCTTGCCAAAATCGGGCAGGGCTTTTTCTTTGTATGCCATCACAAAACGGTAAACGGCATAGAAGAAACAAAGAATTGCTAAATAATAAAGTATCTGCGGATGGTTGCACGAAATTTCGATACCCAAAGCCAAGGTCATCAGCAATCCGCCAAGAAGGTATTTTTTCTTAAACACATATATAACACCTGCCAACACCGGCGCCATATAGGCTATTGCATAACATTTGGTGATGTGTCCCGCGGCTATGATAATAATATTATAGGTGCTGAGCGCAAAGGCAAACGCGCCTACAATGGCAAGACCGCGCTTAAAGTCGAGACTTGTGAGCAAAAAGTAAAAGCCCAACAGATAAACAAAGAAAATAGCCATTGTGGAATATGGCAAAAACAACCGCAGAGCCTTTTGCATAAGTCCGTGAATATTAAACGAACTTGGGCTTTTGATTTGATAAGCCGGCATACCGCCAAACATCGAACCTGTCCACGACGATTCGTCGCCTGTGGCTTGCTCGTATTCTACAAGCTCTTGAGCCATTCCTTTTGAATGAACAAAGTCGCCCTGAATGAGCTCCTGTCCGTCCATAATAGGATAAAAATATATAGCACTTGCTACAATAAACACCGCCACCACGGCAATATGAAGCAGGATTTCCTGCAAAGATTTATTTTTCATAATAAATTTATGTTACACAATAAATGCGCACGCCAATGCGTCCGCCACAAAAAACAGTGCGAAAATAGAAAAAAAAAAGCAAAAACAATATTCCTGCATTTATTTTTGAGTATTTTTCAATATTAATGTT
This sequence comes from Bacteroidales bacterium, assembly GCA_017394445.1. Lineage (GTDB taxonomy): Bacteria > Bacteroidota > Bacteroidia > Bacteroidales > UBA3824 > UBA3824. Next base: position 26,827 of record JAFPYT010000158.1, read on the forward strand.
TTTATTCCCCTATTGTTTTTTAATAATTTTTGTTTACATTTGCAATATAGATAACTTATTTAACCTAAAAAAAACCTATACCTCTATGAACCAAAATGTAGCACTCTTGGCAATCGATAGGTTTGGCGACGACACTCTGGCTTTTGCCGATTTGCACAACATTTTTTTTAACCACGGAGGGTCTTTTTTTAACACCGAATTAAACGAATGAAACGAATATCTTCTGCGGCAATAACAAATACAAAAAAATTATTTGTACAATAATTTTTTTACGAATGTAACGAATCCCAAACCGTCTGGAAGACGGTATTTCTGTAACCTCGGACATCGAGCCACCTGGGTGGCGACGATGTCCGGGGTTATTACGGACGTAACGGATACAATTATATGCATTATGAATTTATAACGCTTCGATTTCGGATATTGTCAGGTGGGTGTACTTGGCTATTATATCAGCAGGCATTCCGTCGGCTTTCATATTGCGGGCAGTGGCAAGCATGGCATTGCGTTCGCCTTCTGCTCTGCCTTCTTTCCGTCCTTCTTTCCGTCCTTTTGCTTCGCCTTCTTTCCATCCAATTTTTATACCTTCATTTAACTTGTATTCTTGCTGACCCATATAAGCGAGATAGTTGTTGAAGCTGTCGTCGTACTGAATTTGCTGGTCGGTGGTGAGTTCGGAGTATGAGGCTAATTTGCCTAACTGCTTAAACAGCGGTATGTCGTTGGTGAATGATAATGATGTTTCCATAGTTTACATATTTGAAAGGTTAAATATCCATTTGTCGATGTCGGTGGTGCAGTCTGATTCTTTCATCTTGCGGTATATCGGCATCTGTATTTTCCAATATTGAAATACGTCGGTGTCTTGATAATGGTTCTCGGTCTCTAACAATGCAAAGTGCGATAAGCCTTGCTGGTGCTTTTCGTCCGGGTCTTTGAAGTTCATAAAGAACACGCCGTAGATTCTTTTCAGGTGGTAGTTCCACGGCAATTCTTGTTTTTCGCCATCTTCGCCGATGTGCTTGATTACACCCTTTGCCTGCTGACGCGATGCTGAGCGGGCAAGGTAGTAGACTATCCTTTCGGGAAAGTACTCCTGAGGCTCGTTCTGCATCTCAATAACAAACTCCTCGCCAGTGTCGGTGGTGCAGTGAACGTCGTAAATCACTCGGCGGATGGCTTTGCTTGTCTCGTCAAGTTCGCCATCGGTGATGGTTACTTTTTGGATATGCGTCTTCGGGTCGTATCGTTTCAAAAGTGCGTTGAGAAAACCGCGTGTTATCTCCTCGTCTTTAAATATACGCTTGAATCCAAAATCAGTTGCCGGGTTAATGTACTTTGACATAATGTTTTTCTGTTTTATTTCTATTTGCAAAGATAACAATTGGCGTGGAAACTTGCAAATTTTTTTTAACCACAAAGGGACACAGAGAGCACGGAATGTCATTTTTTTAACACCGAATTAAACGAATGAAACGAATATCTGCTGTGGCAATAACAAATACAAAAAAATTATTTGTACAATAATTTTTTTACGAATGAAAC
>JAFPYT010000159.1 GCA_017394445.1 Bacteroidales bacterium
AAACCAACGAGCATGGCGCGGCTGGCGCTATTATTTCGAGCCTCGCGATGTACACCTTAGACAAAACCATCGCCAACTATTTTGACGAGGAGTCCATACCGATGCCCCACAAGGTGCTAAACCGTATGTCGGTAACTCTTGAATCTGTAGCCAAAGACAGCAAGCTCAGCGATGACGGTATCTACATATCGTTGTTTGTTTACAACAACAAATCGGGCTCGGCATATTTCGCAAGCGCCCGGCGCTCGGTGGTGATTGTGCGCAAGGGCGATTCTAACGAATTTTTTGGCGATAGCGTGTCGATAGGTCAGCTGCCCGAAAAATTCCGCTTTTCGTGTCAGGAAATAACACTGCGTCCCGATGATAAAATCTACTTGTACACCGACGGATGCACGGGACTTATTGGCGGGCCTAACAATCACAAGGTGATGGCGGTGAACTTTAAGAAGATGCTTTCCAGCATCGCTATTTACTCTATGAGCGAGCAGCGCAAGCAGCTTAAATCGTTTTTTGAAGAATGGAGCCACGGCGAATTTAGCGATGATATTACAATTTTAGGATTTACTCTTTAAAGTTGTTTTTTTATTCTAATTTGCTAACTTTGCACCCCGAACAAGGAACAAACTTTAAATAATGTATAATCAAACAGCAGTAGCGGCAGCAGTACCAAGAAATAGATTCCTGATAACCGACAGTCAGATTGAGGAGAATCGGGAAAACTATACTATGGGATTTGATTTTAAATACGCTGAACTGTTTTGCGAAAAAATACTCAATCCTATACGCGAAGTATGGTATAGGGCTAAGTTTATCGGGTTTGAAAATTTTCCACTACGCAACAATCCCGAATCGCCACTAATTTTTGCCACCAACCATTCTGGAATGGCTTTTCCGTGGGATGCTATTGCATTTATCAGCCGTGGAATCGAAAAACTTAAAGATTCGGCTTCGAGCATAAGGGCATTAATATCGCCAATGTTGACCAAATTCCCTAATATGTGTCCTTACATGATCGACGGACTTTGGTGGAAGGCAGGTTGTATCAACGCCACATTCTTAAACTTTGAAACAGGTATGAAACTCAATAAGAGCAACATACTTATTTTCCCCGAAGGTATCGAAGGCATTGGCAAAGGGTTCGACAAAAAATATCAGTTCCAACCCTTTAAAACATCTTTTTTGCGTATGAGCATACGCTATAAAACTGATATTATTCCTTTTTATACCATCAACGGCGAATACAACAATCCGTTGGCATATAATCTCCGTCCGCTTACCAAACTTTGCAAAAAGATTGGACTGCCGTTTTTTCCGGTGGGACCAGTGATTTTTCTTGCAATTTTTCAACCTTGGATTTTTTACGCGTCTTTGCCATCGCAGCTTACTTTTGTGCTTGGCGACCGTATCAAGGCTTACGAAATGACCGACAAACCTTACGACCAACTGTCGCAAAAAGATTTGAAACTTATTGGCGAAAAAATTCGCTTAAAAATGCAAGAAAACCTTACTTCTCTTTCTCAGCAGTACGGTAAAAAATATTACAACTTGCGTAGCTTATTAAAAGCTATGTGGAAAAACAAGAGGTCGTTTTTTAGATATTTCCCGGCATTTTGGCCGCTAACTATGACCTATTTTGATGTCAATTACAAAGAAAAAGACGGCAAAGGCACAATTAAATTCTCGTTGAGAAATTGTTTTAAAACAATTTTCCGCCGTCCGATAGTCTTGGCAATGTATTTGCCCGTAATAGGTTGGCTGTTTATAGCGTTAAAAAGTTTTTTTATGCTACGCCGCCGCCAACGTCAAAACAAAAAACAATAGCCATGAGACACCTTATATATATATATGCATTTTTGATGATTGCATTGCTCAATACATCTTGCTATCGCAATATTAGGTATGTGGTAGATGATAAAACCCCTCTGCCTCACGAATATACCGATTCTATTCAAGATTATCATGTGGCAGCTGGCGATATTATTGGCATATCATTGATTTCTACCAACAAAGAGATTAACGAGATGTTTACCGAATATAATCAAAACCGTCAGCAAAATTCATCAAGCAGCGGCAGTAATCGTAGGGGAGGATACATTGTAAGCGATTCGGGTTATGTGTTGCTGCCTATTTTTGGAAACGTAAAGGCTTCGGGCAAAACTATTAATCAAATTCGCAGCGATATCCAACGTCAAGCCGACACCAAACTTATTGATGCTGTGGTTTCGGTAGAACTTTTGAATTTTGATGTCTATTTTATTGGTGCATCGCAAAATACTCGCGTCAACTTTGACAAAACAAGTGTCAACGTGCTTGAAGCCATTGCTCAAACCGGCGGTATTAATTACGACGCAAAACGACGAAAAATTATTATATTGCGCAAAACTCAAGCGGGGCACAAACTCTATAAAATTGATGTTACCGACCGTAACATATTAGAAGCATCGCAGTTTTATCTTCAGCCTGGCGATATTGTGTATATCGAACCCCGACGTTTTGCCGCCATTACCAACGGACTAAAAAATTACACCACTATACTAAGCATTGTAAGCAGTGCGTTAACAACATACTATCTGATTTCGCGGCTTAAATAATATGGACAACAACATTACAACTAACGACCAAAATTCGTTCGACATTAAATCAATATTGTCGAAAGTGCTACCTCGGTGGTATTGGTTTGTGTTGTCGCTTGTGGTATGTTTGTGTTATGCCTATTACAATAATCTCCACATTATTCCGCAATATAGTTGCAATGCCACGGTAATGCTTAAAAACAATGCCAACCCGCAACGTTTGGTTGGTCTTACCGCGCTGGCACCTACTACCGATATCGAAAACGAAATTGGTCAGCTTAAGAGTAATACCCTTGCTCGAATGACTCTCCGTAAACTTGATTTTCAGGTAACATATTATCGCGAAGGTCATTATTCTGCCGATCGCGAACTTTATAAAAACAAACCTTTTGTGGTGGAGTTTGATTCTACCCATATTCAGCCCGAAGGCAAAAAAATTTATGTGCGTTTTGTCGACGATAATATTTTTGAATTATCAATCGGCGATGATAAAGCCATGCGAAATGCATCTGTGGGCGAATGGATTGAGAGTGATAATATGCGTTTTTGTTTGAAGCTAACCGAAGGCACTCCGCAAATTGCCAAAGGAAACAATTTTTATTTTGTCAAGAATAATTTTGAGGGAATGGTGGCTAAGTATTCCAGCAATCTCAAAGTGCAGCAAAAATCTTCGGGAAGTTCTATCGTTTATCTAACCTTATTTGGCGAAGTGCCCGAAAAACTCGAAGATTACATCAATACACTTTCGCTAACATATCTTGAATATAGTCTCGAACGCAAAAACCGTATACTTTTGCAAACTATTCAGTTTATAGATACAATGCTTATTTCGCTGAGCGACAGTATCAACACTGCACAAAAAGATATTATGCGAATGCAGCACAACAGCCGTGTAAGCAGCGAAGACGAATTAAAAGATATCGACGAAACTATCAAGAATCTCAAAAATGAAATTTCAGAAACCATCGTTCGTCAAAATTATTACCGCTATCTAAGAGAAGCATTGCAAAATAATGGTTCTCTTTCGTCGGTAGTGCCACCATCGCTTGCCAATGTTACCGATCCTGTGGTGGATGGATATCTGCAACAAATCAACGAAAAAGTTTCCGAAAAAACGGGACTTAAATTTTCGGTGCGCGATGGCGACAATATTGCTCCTTACAACCGGGTAGACTATGATATTTCGGAAATTAAAAAACAATGTACCGAATACGTTATACTTGCCGATAGTATTCTTGAAATCAACAAGAAAAAACTTAATTCGCAAATAGCTCAAATACGTGCATCTTTATCCACAATCCCCACCGACAAATGGTACGAGATGAAGATTACAAAACAGTTTGACCTCAACAACGAATTGTACAACAGCTTGTTAGATAAACGTTATAATGCTTCTATCACATTTGCATCAAATCAACCTGATGCCGAAATTGTGGATGCCGCTACATGGATTACCCGCTATCCTATAGCCTCTATTGGCGGTTTTAGTTATTCAAAGGCAATTATTATAGGTCTTTCGATTCCGGCTTTGATTATTGCCTTGATTATATTTTTAGAAAACAAAATTACCGATGAGGCTGAAATCGAAAAAGTTACCAAGCAAACTCCCATCGGTCATATACCTAAGAATATGCATCATTCGCCGATACCAGTAAGCGTTCATCCTGCAAGTTCTATTGCGGAGGCTTTTCGTGCGTTGCGTACCAATCTGCAATTTATTGACGCCGACAACAAACACAAGATAGTGTTGATAACGTCAACCGTTAGCGGCGAAGGTAAAACTTTTGTCTCGGTAAATCTTTCGATTATTACCGCTGCCAATGCCAAAAAAGTGCTTTTGATTGGTCTCGACCTTCGCAAACCTCGTATTCAAGAGTATTTTAATATCGATTCTAATGTGGGCATAAGTTCTTATCTTATAGGCGAATGTAGTTTTGAAGATACAATTTTTAAAACCGAACATCCGGGATTAGATTTTGCTCCTCCGGGACCCATTCCCCCTAATCCATCCGAACTTATTGGTAGCGCTGCCATGTCGGATTATCTTAAACGCGCATCGCAAAACTACGACCTTGTATTCATAGATACTGCTCCTGTAGGCATTGTGAGCGATGCTCTAATGCTCAAAAACTATGTTTCGGCGTTTATTTATATTATCCGACAGAATTATTCGCTCAAGTCTGTTTTAAAACTCTACAACGAACTCCGCGATAATAGTTATCCCAAAATGAATATTGTTTTTAATGGTATTGTAAACAAACTTGGCAAGTACGGAAAATATAGTTACCGCTATAATAATTATTACAACGGCTATTACAGCGATGGCGAATCAAAAAAGAAATCTTTTTTGAAAAAATTATTCAAAAAAAATAGATAATGTAAAGTTTTTTTGCTAATTTAGCACCGTTTAATACTGCTTCAAAAATCACTACTTTATGAAAAACTTCGCCGTCAAACTTTACGAGAAATTTAAAGCTACTGCTTTTGGAAGATTTGTTTGCAACCATCCCTATATGGTGGGTTATATGCTTGTGGTATTGCATCTTTGTATCACCAATCAATACCGCGTGTACGATATGTTTAAGGCTAAATCCACTTTGAGCAAACTAAATCAAGAGTATAATTTCTATCAAAATAAAATTCAAGAAGACTCTCTTAAACTTCACAACCTTAAAACCGACAACAACAACTTAATTAAATTTGCTCGCGAGGCTTATCGTATGAAAGGCGATAAGGAGGATGTATATGTTTTAATGTATAAATAAAATGTCGCTAACGCCTCCAGTCTTTACTCTTAATCAGCTCAACAAACTGATTAAAAACGAAATAAGTTCCTCGTTTTGCGAGCCAGTTCATTTTATTGCAGAAATCAATTCGTTTTCGGTAAACCGCAGCGGACATGCATATCTCGACCTTGTGGAAAAATCTTCCGACGGCGACAGCATTATTGCACAACTTAGAGCTACCATTTGGGCTGGAGTTTTCCGCACTATCAAACCATATTTTGAATCCGTAACAGGAGAGCCTCTTCGTGCGGGTATTAAAATTATGGCTTGTGGTAATGTATCTTTTCACGAAGTTTATGGGCTGAGTATCAATATTGTAAGCATTACCCCTGAGTATACCATTGGTGAAATGGCATTGCAGCGCAAACGCACTATCGACCAACTTAATGCCGACGGCGTTTTTGATATGAACAAATCGCTTCAACTGCCAATGCTGGTTTCTAAAATTGCAGTTATTTCGTCGTCGCAGGCAGCGGGTTATGGCGATTTTGTAAAGCAGTTGCAAAACAACCCCCACGGATATAGATTTTTTACATACCTTTTTGAAGCATCGATGCAAGGCGATGAGGCGGAAAACACAATTATCCTTCAGCTTGAACGTATCGCCAAATTTGCCCATCTGTTTGATTGTATAGTTTTGATACGTGGAGGCGGAAGCAAAGCCGACCTGAGTTGTTTTGATAAGTATAATCTTTGCGCAAACCTTTGTCAGATGCCTTTGCCAATAATTACTGGCATCGGTCACGACCGCGACGAATCGGTTGCCGACCTTGTGGCAAACACTCCATTAAAAACTCCAACAGCTGTGGCGCAGTTTATTATCGACCGTGCTAATATGTGCGAACGTCTTGTGGATGAAAAAGTTGCGCAAATTAAAACCTCAATCAACAATTTTCTTAATCGCAAGCAAGCCGATTTGGAGCGTATACAGCAAAAGATATTTTCAAACATTCGCTTTAACATTCAACAGCATCGCAACAAGTTGAATTATACCGTTAATGCCATAGCTATGAAAATGAATCACAAGCTGCAGCAAAGTATGCTAAATGTAGAAAATATCAACAACAAAATCGAACTCAACAATCCTGCAAATATCTTGCGCAAGGGCTATTCGTATACAATGCACAATGGTAGTATTGTGCTTTCGGCATCGCAACTTGCTGAGGGCGACACCATTACAACTGTATTCAGCAATGGTTCTGCTAATTCTACTGTTACCAAAACATCTCAAGAATGATTACAATAGGACTGATTTCTGACACTCACGGACATCTCGACGATCAGTTTTTCAACTTTTTTGAGCCGTGTAATCAAATATGGCATGCCGGCGACATTGGCTCTCTGGCTCTTGCCGACAAAATAGCTGCTTTTAAACCCCTTGTGGCTGTTAGCGGAAATATCGACGATTATAAAACTCGTCTGGTATACCCTATGAATCAGCGGTTTTACGTAGAAGATACCGACGTGTTTATTACCCACATCGGAGGTTACCCGGGACATTATTCTACCTTGGTTAAAGACCTCTTAAAAACCGATCCACCCAAAGTATTCGTATGCGGTCACAGTCACATTCTTCGCGTAATGTACGACAAAAAATATGGCATGCTTGTAATGAATCCCGGTGCCTGTGGTATTCAAGGCTTTCATACGGTGCGTACAGCGTTGCGTTTTAATATCAGCAAAGGCGAAGTTTCTGGATTAGAAATATGTAACCTACCAAGATAAGGGGATAAAAAGTTAAAAACTTATATTTATTTATGAGTTTGTAAATGATAACAAACTTAAATTATAATTAAGTTAGAAATTTGTTTTTTAGCATTTTTCGCTTTCGAGGTTTTGACTTTTAGATTTTAGCAAAATAATAAAAATTCATTAACAACTTATTAACATACATCATACTTTACACGATACTCGCCGTTAAAATCGAGGTTGTAAACAAGTTATTAACAATGTATTACAATATTCAGTACTGATTATCAGGTATTTAAAAAAATAAATTTTTTTTTCAAAACTAAAACGTTGATAATTACACCGATAAAACAAAACAAAAAAAAAGGTGTCAAAATAGATTTTTTTTTCTCGAAAATTTTACCAAACTTTACAGCAAAATTCAACGGACTTAGCGTACAAGGAAAAAACAAAATTTTTTAGCAATGGAACTATCGGCACAGGAAATATGGAATAAATGTCTAAATTGTATCAAGGATAATGTACCTGCACAAAGTTATAAGACTTGGTTTGTGCCCATTATCCCCCTTAAAGTTGATAAAAATTTATTGACTATTCAAGTTCCATCTCCGTTTTTTTATGAATACATTGAGGAGCAATATATCGACATTCTCAGTAAGGTGCTCAAACATACTCTTGGCCCCGATGCAAAATTGGAGTACCGTATTTTGGTAGACAGCGGCAAAAAGACTCCTTCTCGTCCTGTTCCTGGTCGTGTTACGGGTACTTACACTTTTCCTGGCAATGCGCAGCAGCCATATTCTGCACCACAACAGCAGCCACAGCAGCAACCGCATTTCTCTCCGCAGCAACCACAACTTGGTCCCTACATTATTCCGGGTATCAAGAAAATCAATATCAATCCGCAGTTGAATCCAAACTACACTATCGACAATTTTGTAGAAGGCGAATGTAACCGTCTTGGTCGTTGTGCAGGAGAGGCAATTGTGGCTCAGCTTAGCCGTACTCCTTACAATCCTTTGCTAATCCATGGCGATAGTGGTCTTGGTAAAACTCACCTTGCCCAAGCTATCGGCAACAGCATAAAAAATACCTATCCCGATAAGTTAGTGCTGTATGTTTCGGCAAATAAGTTCCAAACTCAGTATTGCGATGCCGTAAGAAGCAACAACCGCAACGACTTTATTCATTTTTACCAGATGCTCGACGTCCTTATTATCGACGACGTGCAAGAATTTGCCGGCAAACAGAGTACTCAAGATACATTTTTCCATATTTTCAACCAGTTGCAGCAGAGCGGCAAGCAGATTATACTTACTTGCGACAAAGATCCTTCCGAACTCAAAGGC
>JAFPYT010000160.1 GCA_017394445.1 Bacteroidales bacterium
CCGTTTTGTAGGAATGTTGACCGACAGCCGCAGTTTCCTCTCATATCCTCGTCACGAATATTTCCGCCGCATACTCTGCAACATTCTTGGCACCGACGTAGAAAACGGCGAACTGCCCAACGATATCAACCTTCTTGGCAATATGGTAAGCGACATCTGCTACCGAAATGCGAAGGAGTATTTTGGGTTTTAAGTTATTAAGGTTTCGATTTCTTTGATAAGTAGTTGTGTTAAATAGGCAACTATTTGGAAATCGAAACCTTTTTTTATTATTAAAATAAATTTTTGCATTTCACAGAAATTCATTATATTTGCCAACATAAAAACATGTAACAATTTTCATCTATGGTAAAAGTCTACAACCCCATATACGACACTGTTTTTAAGTATTTGATGGAGGACGACAAGGCTGCCAAAGTGCTTTTAGGTAGCATATTGGATAAAAAGATAAAAGTCCTTTCGCTTAAAAACAACGACTACACTATCGTAACGGAAGATGATGTTAAAATAGTCCGTTTAGATTTTTGTGCCACCATAGTTGACCAAAAGACAAAGGCAGAGGAAGTTGTAACGATAGAATTGCAAAAGGCATTTGACGAGGAAGAGGTAGTAAGGTTTAGAAAATACCTCGGACGACAATATCAAAACGAGGCTAACACCATAAAAATCACCAAAAAACGCCACAACAAGGACGAAGAATACACCATTTTGAAACCAATGCACATCTACGCCATCTATATTTTGGGGCACGGATTGGGCAAGGGTTTGGAATATTCTGTCCTAAAAGGCAAATACATTTTTGAAGACTTAGACGGTAAAGTAGTTGAGATACCCAAGCACCACGAATTTCCCAACGGACTTACACACGACCTTTATATCGTGCAAATACCGCACTTAGCCGACAAGCCCAAAAAGCACGTTGAAAAACTTCTAAGCATATTTGATCAACGTCAGATAATCGACAAAGACAATCCCCGATATGTAAACATCGACGAATTTAAAGATTCGTCGGAGGATTATAAGACGCTGATAACGAGACTTTACAAAGCCACCGTTGATGAAGATATGCGTGGCAAGATAGAATTTGAGGAAGAAATGGAGCGCAAATTCAAGCGCATCCGTTACGAACGGGCAGAACTCACTGAGGCGCTCAACGAAGCACGAGATATGATTGTTGAAAAAAACAACCAATTAATTGAAAAGGACAAGGCATTGGCAGAGAAGGATAATCAGTTGGCAGAGAAGGATAATCAGTTGGCAGAGAAGGATAATCAGTTGGCAGAGAAAAGTAATCAGTTTGTAGCAATGATGGCTACATCTATTAAGACTCTTGCTTCTGTTGGTATTTCTTCCGTCCAAATCGCCGCTCAACTCAACATACCCATCTACGAGGTGAATAAAGTTTTGGAAAAATAACCGAGATGTCTTGTATCATTCCCATCGATCTGTATAATTTTTAATAAATTTCAAAAAATAGCATAATAATTCCTCTAACTAATTAATTTATTACCTTATAA
>JAFPYT010000161.1 GCA_017394445.1 Bacteroidales bacterium
TATAATAATTTGTGAACACAATCGAATGGTTATTCGTCACAAAAATGTGTGAGATACCTCAAACTTTCGTCACAAAAACGTGCAAGGTGGAGCAATTTTTCGTCACAAAAATGTGTTTTTAAGTGCCTTATTATTAATGATATACAATTTTTACCACTCTTTGGGTGAAAATTTTTGATATTTGTAAGTGGTTGTTAATGAAATAAATAATAAAAACAATCTTATTTCTTTTCCCATTCTATACAAAATTCATCAATCAAATATTCATCGCTGTTGCAGTGTAAATCGGCAACTCCTTGATTTATAAGTTGAAATGTTGTGGAATGGAAAAATCTGTCCATAGCCTCCTCAGTGGAAATATTCTGACGCTTTGCAATACCGTCAATAATCCGCGCATATTTCATTTGAAGTAAAATCTGTTTCGTACTCATTTATAAATCCTCCGATGAGATATGTGTTAAACAATTAGTTATGATTTCTTGATTTAAGAAACAAATCTGATGGTTGATCTTTTCAAATATGAGTTGTTTCAAAGCATCGGCTTTCGAAATATCACCGTTAAAATACAATTCTAATGTTCTGAAAATCTTGTCGTTTGCAACGCCGCCTTCTACGGCGTCAAATTTTTCAACTGGAAGTCCTTTACGGTTTGCAATTATAAAATCCAGCCATTCTTCGTTGTATGAATCAAATCGTTTGATCTTATACTGAATCCAATCATCAGACAATTCATACGTGTTTAAAACAGCACTTTGGTTGCGCAAAAGAAATTTTTCGGCATATTTTGCTGCCTGATTTTTCAATTTTGTAACGTAAAATCCGCAACCGAAGTCCAAATTATTTCGGGAATGTTGTACGTCGGGATGTGCGACTATTATTTTAGAGGTGTGGTAAACTATCATTTTAAAACTCCTTTTTCATTCATATAATCAACAATTTCGTCGGTTATGCGTTCGCTGTCGAAAGTATGAAGCACATCATAGCCTTTTACGATAAAATTTTGCAAAATACCTGATTGTTGCAGTTTATCGTAAACTTCTGTTTGATTGAGTTTTAACCTTTCGGAATACTTCCAATACCAAACAATGCAAAATCTAGGTTATCGAATGTCATATTGTTAGTTTATTCGCAAATATAAATATTTGTTTCCTGATATGAAAATGTTTTTTGGAAAAAAAATGCTGTTTGGTTACTGTAACCAAACAGCATTTTTATCTGTCATAAGAATTCTGATACTACATCATCTTCTCAACATTCCACACAAATGCTCTTACACCCATTTCGAGGTTGCGGTTGTCGAGTTTTTTGCATTTGGAGAGGAGTTCGTCTACTTTTTCATCGGGGATGATGGTGAGAAGCGACGAGTTGAGTTCGGGCCAGGTGTGGGTGCCACGGCGGGGTTCGCCATCGTTGGTGCCTTGTCCAAATACCTGCTCCCACATTGTGTAGCCGCGTATTTCAAGACGCTCCAACATATATTCAACACGCTCGGTGTTGGCTTGGTTAAATACGATAAATACTGCTTTCATTTTTTTCAATTGATAATTGACAATTGACAGTTGACAATTACTTTTCATTGTCAATTGTCAATTGTTCATTGTTAATTAATCTAATGGTTTACGAGAATCGAATACAGCGTCGTCGGCCATATCGTAGAATACGAAACTCTTCTTCACTTCTTCGGCTTTGTCGCGTTCACCGTGTTTTGAGAATATTGCGTAGAGCACAGGTACGATGATAAGGGTGATTACTGTGGAAACGAGCAAACCTCCGATTACCACCACGCCCATAGGTGCCCACACTTCGGCGCCTTCGCCCGACGACAATGCCATAGGTATCATACCGAGGATTGTGGTGGCGGCGGTCATAAGCACGGGGCGGAGACGAGAGCGTCCTGAAAGTACGATTGCCTCGTTGAGTTCGTAGTCGCGGTCGCGCATAAGGTTGATGTAGTCTACAAGCACGATACCGTTCTTTACTACGATACCGGCAAGCATTATCACACCAAGCATACCCACCATATTGAGGTTCATACCCGTGATGAGGAGCGCGAAAATTACGCCCGAGATTGCAAACGGGATACTCATCATAATGATAAACGGCTTGCTGAGCGATTCAAACTGCGATGCCATCACAATGTACACGAGGATGATGATAAGTCCGAAAAGGAGTGTCATATCGGCAGAAGATTCTTGCTGCTCTTCGTAGTCGCCGCCGATAACGATGTTTACGCCTTCGGTTTTTTCAAATGTGTCGAGAATTTTTTGGATGTTTTCGGCAAGTTCTGAGAGCGAAACGTCGTCGGGAGTTACCGAAACGGTGTTGACACGCTGACGAGTTTTGCGGTCGATTTGCGGAGGTGCCCAATATTCTTTTACGGTGGCCAACTCTTTAACTTTTACGCGCTGACCTGTGGGAGTGTTGATGGTGAGGTCGTAAATTTTGTCGAGCGAGTTGCGGTCTTCTTCGCGCAAACGTACGCGGATGTAATATTCGTCGCCGTCTTCTTTGAGGAATCCTGCGGTAAATCCGTTGATTTTGTTGCGGATATATGTGCCGAGTGTGGCGGTGTTGAGACCGAGCGATGCCACTTTTTCTTTGTCGAATACCAATTGAAGTTCGGCGCGGTCGGATTCGCGGCTAATGCGCACGTCTTTTGCGCCTTCCACGTTTTTGAGTGCCTCTTTGAGGTTGGCGGCTATGGTGTTGGTTTGGTCAAAGTCGTAACCGTAGATTTCCACATCGATAGAGTTGCTGCTCATACCACCGCCCGAAGATGTTGACACTGTGTAGTTTACAACCTCAGGTGTGGCGTCAAACTGATCGCGGATGGTGTTGGCGATGTCGAATATTGAGCGTTCGCGTTCCCATTTTTTGGTGGCACGGATATACATCTGACCTTTGTAGTTGCTTGTAGACGACATAATTGATGTGATGCCTGCGTCGTCGTTGGATCCTAAGGTGGTAGAAATCAGTCGGAGTTCGGGGTTTTGAGCCGCCATTTCTGCCTCAATTTTGCGGGCTATTTTGGCTGCCTCTTCCACACGTGTGCCGCGCTGCAATTCAAATGTTACGGTCAAACGGCCTTCGTCGCTTCGTGGCATAAAGTCCATACCGATTTTTTCCATTGCCACAGGAATGAGCGAAAGTGCAAAGAATCCTACAATCGCCGAAATGGTTATCACCTTGTGACGCAGTGCGATAGCAAGAAGTTTGGAGTATTGGATGTCGAGCCAGTCGAGACCGCGGATAACGGTGCGTTCGTAGAGGCTCTTGCCGTGTTTCTTTACTTTCGACTGTCCAAGTTTTTCCATTATTATCGACCTTGCTTTCAACATCTTAGACGAAAGCATAGGTGTTAGGGTGATTGCCACTGTTGTGGATGTACATACACAGATGGTAACGATCCAACCTAATTCTTTAAACAAGATACCGGCGATACCCGAAAGCATTGTAAGCGGGATAAATACGGCGCAAGTTACAAGCGTGGTGGCGATTACCGAAATCCAAACCTCGTTGGTGGCGTAGATGGCTGCCTCGCGCGGAGATGCGCCTCGCTGAATGTGTTTGTCGATGTTTTCCAATACCACAATGGCATCGTCCACAACCATACCGATTGCCACAGTAAGCGACGACAACGATATGATATTGAGCGAACTGTCGGTTGCCAAAAGGTAGATGAACGAAACAATCAACGAAATAGGTATACAGATGGCGATGATGAGCGTTGCCCTCCATTGTCCAAGGAAGAATAGCACCACCAAAACCACGAATATCAGCGCGTAGCCCACACTCTCAAACAGAGAGTTGATAGAGTTTTGGATGGTTTCTGACGAGTCGTTGATGATTTGGAATTTGATGTCGGGAGGAAGGTCTCTTTGGATTCCTTCCATAAGTTTTTTCACGTCTTTACAAATCTGCACGGTGTTGGCGCCCGACTGTTTCATAATGATAAGTCGGCAGCCTTCTTGCGAGTTGATTTTCGAGTCGAGGAAAAGGTCTTTGATGGTGTCGCGCACGGTGGCTATGTCTTTGATAAACACCTTTTTGCCTTGCGGAGTGGTTGTTACCACAAGGTTGTTGATTTCGGCGCTCTCTTTAAACTCGCTTTTTACGCGGAGACCGTACTGCTCTTTGCCCATCTTTACTGTACCCGAAGATACGTCGATGTTGTTGGTTTGCACAGCCTGAGCCACTTGTTCGAGACTTATGCCAAAAGCGTCGATTTTCTGCTGGTCAACGTCAACGTATACATAACGCTCGGGTGCGCCCATTACCGAGAGGTTACCGATACCGTCTACGCGGTTGAGCACGTTGGTAACGTTTTCTTCAAGGATTTTGTCTAATCCCGAATAACTCTCTTCGGCGGTGATGGCGTACATAAGGATAGGCATCATCGAAGTGTTGAACTTAAACACAATAGGCTTGCCGCATCCGTCGGGAAGGTTGTCGGATATCATATCCAACGCGCTTCGCACATCGTTGACGGTTTCGTCCATATTTTGGCCCCATTGAAATTTCATCGACACCACGGCGATATTGTCCTTAGAAGTAGAGGTCATCTCGTCGAGGCCTTCGATAGAGTTGAGGCTGTTTTCCAAGAGTTTGGTAAGGTTGGTTTCAATTTCGGAACCCGAGTTGCCGGGGTAGGTACACATCACCGACACGTATGGTGGTTCCATTTCGGGAAACTGGTCGATAGGCAGTTTTGCCAATGCAAACAAACCAACGATTATCACACCTATAAATATAAGTGATGTGGTAACGGGTTTTTCTATCGCGGTTTTGTAAATACTCATTGTTGTCTTTATTTAATGGTTATAGGTGTTTTGTCGTGGAGTTTTTCAACGCCTTGAACAATCATTGTTTTGCCTTCGGTGATTTCGTCGGCTATGATTTCTACGTTGTCGTCGAAACGCTGACCAAATTTCACCACTACGCGGTGTGCTCGGCCGTCTTGGGCAAGGAACACAAAGCGTTCGTCGCTACCCTGAACTTTCTGAACCGAGTTGTAAGGCACTACGATTGTTTTTTCTTGTCCCATTTCGAGGGTTGTGCTAACGTACATACCCGGACGGAGTTTGCGGTTGGCGTTGGGAATTTTCAACTGTACCGAAAATGTGTGCGAACGTTCGTCGATGGTGGGGTAAACAATCTCCACTGTTGCAGGGAAAGTTTCGCCTGCGTAGGTGTCGGTTTTTACGTTAACCTTCATACCCACTTTGATTTCGGGAAA
>JAFPYT010000162.1 GCA_017394445.1 Bacteroidales bacterium
CAACATTTTGAGTATTAAAAGAACTCAAATCTATCTGCTTACACCTACAATCCTCGAACATATAACTCATATTTGTAACCTTCTCCGTGTTAAAATTTGAAAGGTCGAGGGTAGCACAGCCAATCTCACAGAACATCAATCTCATATTAGTTACATTCTCTGTGTTGAAATTAGATAAGTCGAGCGTAGAAAGTCGTTTACAAGCAAAGAACATATGGTGCATATCCGTAACCTCAGATGTGTTAAGATTATCTTTAATACCCGAAAATTCAGTAAGGTTATCATATCTACAAAACCAATAAGCACAACTAGTGGGTTTGTAATCTTTGAACGAATTATCGAAGACCACCTTGACAACTGATTCTCTAACTTCTGTTGGCCAATTAGCATCGTCCCATTTCGATTGTATTGGCAACGCCCCATTGGGTTTGCTGCTGTTGTAATAGAATGTGGCGGTGCCGTCTTTGAGCACAACGTAGGGCTCGTTTGTTTGTGCTTTTGCGCCAAGAGTAGGCATTAGGAAAAGGATGGTGAGTAAAAGAGTAATTAAAACATTACTTTTACCCCCCATTGTCTTTTTGTAAGGTTTAATTGATTGATTCATTTTTATATCAATTTTAAGATTATGGATAATTTTTTGATAGTTATACGATACGCAAAAATAAGGAATGCTTTTCTATTTGCCAAAAATTTTTTGAGTAGATAAAAAATAGAGAAAATAATTGCAAGTTTCTTCGAAAAGGTGTATATTTGCGCCATAAGAAACCTCGAAAAGGTGTAAAATTAACATAATTAGATTCCTCGATTTGGTGCAAATTATTGATTATGAGACGAAAAATATATCAAAAAATGCTTAATTGGAAAACAACTTCCAATGGCACTACCGCCTTACTAATAGAAGGAGCCAGACGTATAGGCAAAAGTTATATAGTTGAAAAGTTTGCTCACAACGAATACAAAACCGCTATAATAGTGGATTTCAACGATATGCAGCCCGAATTAAAGGAGATATTCGACAACTACCTCAACAAACGCGATGATTTTTTTATGCGATTGTCGCTATATTTCGGCGTAAAACTCTTCGAAAGAGAATCTGTAATAGTTTTTGACGAAGTACAACAATATCCCAAGGCGCGTGCTGCCATTAAATACCTTGTTAAAGACGGCAAATATGATTACATTGAAACAGGTTCGCTAATTTCAATCAAAAAAAATGTCAAGGATATTGTAATTCCATCAGAAGAAGAACATTTGGAAATGTATCCTATGGATTTTGAGGAGTTTATGTGGGCATTGGGCGATGAAATGTATATGGATTTTCTTCGCGATTGTTACCAATCAAAAAAAACATTAGGAGGACTTCTGCGGCGTGGTATGGACTATTTTCGGCTTTATATGGTAATTGGCGGAATGCCTCAGGCCGTGGCGCAATACGTTGCTACAAAAGATTTTGAGCAAACCGACCGAATCAAAAGAAACATTCTAAGGCTCTACCGCGAAGATATAGCAAAATATGCATTTGAGGCAGAAACCAAAGTTACAAGAATTTTTGACGAAATTCCATCGCAATTGCAAAAACACGAAAAAAAATTCAGACTTGCGGCTCTCAGCGGAAATGCCAAAATGCGCGACTACGAAGATGCTTTTTTTTGGCTTGATGATGCTAAAATTGTTAACATCTGTTACAACAGCACTGAACCTAACATAGGATTAAAACTCAACACCGACCGCACCACACTTAAATGTTATTTTTGCGATACCGGTCTGCTGATTTCCGCTACATTCGACAAAGAAACAATTCTTCGCGAACAATTATACAAAAAATTGATTTTAGACAAACTTGAATTTAACAAAGGAATGTTAGTAGAAAACGTTGTGGCTCAAATGTTTAAGGCAAATGGTCATAATCTGTATTTTTTCTCAACGTCACACAAAGAAGCCGAAAACCGTATGGAAATTGACTTTTTACTGTCGAAAAAATCTGTAACAAGTCGCCACAACATAATCCCCATAGAAGTAAAATCCACATCACAATATTCGCACGTATCTATCGACAAACTTAGAAAAAAATATTCCGATTATCTTGATACTCCGATAGTTCTCCACCCCGGCGAACTAAAACAAAGTAACGGAATACTATATTTACCGGTATGTATGGCGGCAGTGTTGTAATTTTCCCCTTTTATTACTACTTTTGCGCATTGAAAAAACGATAAAAATATGTCCCTCATCTCAAATATAAAAACCTACCTCGCCACTCCGGCACATACGGTCAACAGCAACTACCACATTGTGGCTATTGCTTTGGGCGCGGCGGTGTACCTTATTTTGGCGGTGCTGCAACCGTTTGGCATTAGCGATGGTCCAACAAGCAAATACATCTATCTGCTTGGTTTCCCGATTATTACATATTTAGGCTCGATGCTGCCAACTGCCATTATGCACCGTATCTACAAAACCGATATCGAGGAAGGAAGGTTTTCTAACGGCAAAAACATTGCTGCATTTATGCTGTCGGTGCTTTTGATTATGGTAGGTAACTTTTTGTATTTCAAGGTTTTGAATCCAACATCACCAACTATTCCGCTTTTATGGTCGGCTATTTGGCAGACAATCATAATTTCGGTGCTGTTGTTGGGCGTTTACTTTGCCTTCGACAATGCCCGTCTGCGCCGCGAACTCGAACGCATTAACAAAATCAACCAAAAACTTTCGCAAAAAAGCAATACGCCTGCCGCTCCAATCATCAAAAAACCCGAACCTCAGGCAAAACCCTCCCCTAACGACATCGACCCCGAGGCTCTGCTATATATCGAATCTGACAAAAATTACTGCAAAATTACCACCGAAAGCGGCACTACCGTTATCCGTTCCACCCTCACCACTTTGGAAACACAACTTAAACCATTTGGCTACGTAATGCGCTGTCACAGAGCATTTTTGGTAAATATGACCAACGTTGAGGGTATTGAAGGTTCGGCATCCAACGGTTACCACCTAAAAATCAAAAACCACCCCACCGAAGTACCGGTTTCAAGAACCTACATTTCGGCGGTGCTGCAATATTTTGAGGGTTAGCACTTGTATTTCGTCCCACATCAGGTGACATTCGTCCCAAACATCAAAATCCATCCCACAGAGGGGTGTAGAGTGTCCCACGGTATTGCATAATGAAATTTTCCATCGTTAATTTGCAAAAAAAACGAAACACGATGGACTATTTATCAGCATTATTATTAGGTTTAAGTAGCGGGATTGCCTGCATTTCGATTTGCCTTCCGGGAATGGTTCCGATTCTCCTCGGACAAAGTTCGTCGGTGGCGCAGTCGGCTAAGTTTGTTACCATTTTTCTTTCGGGACGATGGTTGGCGTATCTTTTGGCGGCGGTGCTAAGTTCGATACTTTCGGCAGCGGTTTACGGCATTGTTTCCGACCGTAAAGTTATGATAATTACACAGTTGATACTCGGTGTAATAATGCTTCTTTTTGCCTTGGGGAAACTTTCGAGCCGCTGCATTAATCCGCTCAAACACAAAGCATTGCGACAATTTGCAAAGCGTCATCAATATCTTTTACCTTTAATAATGGGCTTTGTAACCTCGGTGGCATTGTGTCCACCATTTGTGTCGATGGTGGTGCAAACGGCTGGTGAACAGTCGTTTTGGCGCACAGTAGCATTGTTTTCAATGTTTTTCGTTGGCACTCTCCCCTATTTTCTGCCCGTTCCGTTGGTAGGATTAAGTCGCAAGAACGTGGCGTTCAAGCACATAGGACGTTACGCCGCCATCATCATGTGCATATTATATTTTTATAACGCAATAAAACTTTTAATATCATAAAAATATGGAAAACAGATACAAAACCACGGGAAAAATACCCCGCAGCATTTTGGCAACACTGCCTATGTTTTTGATAATCTTTATCTTTTCTACACAGGGCAACATTGCCTTTGAATCAGCCGCCGATGCACTTGCGTGGGCAGTGTCTACGGCATTTTTTACGCTGATATTCTTCTTGATGCTCTACAAGGGCAAAACCGACAAGTATCGCGCTATTGCTTTTGGTGCGTCGGCGCTGTTGTTTGTAGTCGGGTTTATGGCAAACCTCATAGAAATCAGAGGTTCAATCAATTACGACACCAACACCATCTACAATTGCGATATTCCATTCTGCCACATCGTTACCACTATGGTGATAATTCCGGCGGCTATCAAGCAGACAATCATCTTTTCGGGCAATCTCAACGAAGGGTTTGCATCCATCTCGTCGATGTTGGTAATAGTGATAGCAGCCGCAGTGCTTATGGGACGCGCATTCTGTTCGTGGGGCTGTTTTTACGGCGGTTGGGACGATATGACCTCGCGCATTGGCAAACGCCCAATTATCAAAAAAATCAACTCCTCGTTTAAATATTTCAGTTTTGCAATGCTGATACTTATGGCATTGTGGAGCGCTGAAAGCCTTGTGCCGCAATATTGCAATTGGCTATGTCCATTTAAAGCTGTTACCGAGGGCGAAAAAATCGTTGACGGAGTAACACTTATAAAAAACATTATCTTTTACACAATGTTTGTAGCATTGGTTATAGTGCTGCCGATACTCACCAAAAAAAGAATTCAGTGCGCTACATTCTGCCCTATGGGTGCATTGCTCTCGCTGTTTAACAAAATCAACATTTTTGAAATATCGTTAGACAAAGAAAAATGTATAAAATGCAACAAATGTATATCAAAATGTCAGTTGATGGCAATGAACAGCGACCATAAGCCGTCGATTACCTGCGCCAAATGTGCAAGATGTATCGACAACTGTCCGTCGGAGGCTCTAAATTACAGAATCAAAGGCACTTCGGCAAAGGTGAGTGCAAGCACGGCAAGAGTGATTTTTCTATATCTCGCCTACTCGTTTATGGTAATATTCTTGGGTTCGTGCGCAAGAGGCGGACTTGAAACTATCTTTAAATTAATCTTTTAAATCGTTACAACTATGAAAAACTTTATAGCAAAATTTTGGGCAATACTTTCGATTTTTTTGCTCTTAGGCTCATTTATGTTTGGTCAGCAACTGCAAGACCTACTTATGAAAGCACCCTTT
This sequence comes from Bacteroidales bacterium, assembly GCA_017394445.1. GTDB lineage: Bacteria > Bacteroidota > Bacteroidia > Bacteroidales > UBA3824 > UBA3824. The sequence continues at coordinate 5,095 of JAFPYT010000162.1, forward strand.
ATGCACATCGACCCGTCGTATTCGGGCGGCGAAATTGAAAATACAATCCAATCAGGCTGTTACACCATAAATATCCACAAAAAAGTGTTTCCCGCCCTCATTGGCGAAGGCTGCGAAGGTTTCCGCCAAATAACAATTATAAATAATGATTCTAC
>JAFPYT010000163.1 GCA_017394445.1 Bacteroidales bacterium
CAGTCGCCACTAAAAATTACAGATTCAGGCGTTTTTCTAATTGGCGGATGGAGCGACAAGGTTTTTGACATTCTTTCGGCATTGGATAAGGGTGAGAGCGCAGTGGAAGTGATTAAAGCGGTGGAGGTGTTTCAATAATTTTTTTATTTTTGTGGGCAAATAATTCATAGTTTATTTTTATCTCTATGCTTACCTATCGACCCCTGCAACCATCTGAAACAGAGTTGTTAAAGACTTTTATTTATGAGGCGATTTTTATTCCTGAGGGAGTGGAGCCGCCGCCGTTTGATATTATTTACCGTCCTGAAATTGCTCTCTATTACGAGGGGTTTGGCAATGGACGTGCCGATAATTGTATTGTTGCCGAAGTGGATGGTAAGGTTGTGGGGACAGTGTGGACCCGCATTATGAACGATTACGGACACGTTGACGACCAAACTCCGTCGTTTGCAATTTCGCTTTTAAAAGATTTTCGCAATCAAGGTATCGGAACAGAATTAATGCGCCGTATGCTGCAATTGCTTAAAACTCAGGGTTATAAACAAGCCTCTCTCGCCGTTCAAAAAGCCAATTACGCCGTTAGTATGTACAAGAAAGTGGGTTTTGAGATTGTAGACCAAAACGATGAGGAATTTATTATGGTTTGCCATTTGTAAAATTTTGCTATCTTTGCGAAAAACTCATAACTAAAATATTTTTGAATATGAAATTAAAAAATACATTTGTATCCACCTTGGTGTTTATGATGTTGATAATTACAATATTATCTTGCAACAAGCCCTTAACCACCGACACCGAAATCATTAACAACAATTGGACTTTTGCCCTTGGCGATTATCAGGATGCGCAAAATGCTGATTTTGACGATTCTGAATGGCAGATTATTGGATTGCCACATTCGTTTGGAATTCCTTATTTTATGAGCCGCGATTTTTACACTGGCTACGGTTGGTATCGCAAAAAGATTAATCTTAATAGCGACGACCTCGAAAAACGCATTCTCTTGCAGTTCGACGGTGTGTTTCAAGAGGCAGAGGTTTTTGTAAACGGAAAACTAACAGGCAGTCATATTGGCGGTTATACAGGTTTTGTGATTGATATTACCGACAATGCTCATCAAGGCGAAAACCTTGTGGCTGTGCGTGTTAACAACGTTTGGAAACCCGATGTGGCTCCTCGTGCAGGCGAACATCAGTTCAACGGTGGCATTTATCGCACGGTAAAACTTTTGAAAAAGAATCCTTCGCATTTTGCGTGGTGCGGCGTACAAATTATTACTCAGGGACTTAAAGAGTCTAATTTTAAATCCGCTCGCATTTTTGCAAATCTCAAAATCGAAAATCAGTCAAAGGAAAGCATCAATTTTGGCGTTGAATTAAAGGTTTTGGACACCGCAAATAATGTAATTGCCATAGCCTCTACCAACAAAGGCATTTCGCCCAACGCATTTGATTTTGCGCAAATAGAATCCGCTGATATTGAGAATATTACACTATGGTCGCCCGATAATCCATATCTTTACACCGTGGAATGTACTCTCAGCAATGGGGGCGAAGTTTTGGACAAATACACCACTCCGCTTGGTTTCCGACATATTGAGTGGACTGCCGATAAGGGTCTGTTTATCAATGGAGAACACCTTTATTTGCAGGGCGCAAATGTTCATCAAGACCACGCTGGATGGTGCGATGCCGTTACCGAAGAGGGCATTCGCCGTGATGTGCGTTTGATTAAAGAGGCTGGCTTTAATATGATTCGCGGCTCGCATTATCCTCATTCTCCGGTGTTTGCCGACGAATGTTCGCGTCAGGGCATTCTATTTTGGTCAGAAGCACCTTTCTGGGGAACAGGCGGAAACCAGCAAGACGGATATTGGTACGCAAGTGCTTATCCTGTAAGAGATTGCGACACTGTAAAATTTGAACAGAGCGTTTTGCAGCAACTCTCCGAAATGATTCTCATCAACCGAAACCAACCCTCGATTTTTGCGTGGAGTATGTGTAACGAGGTCTTCTTTACGCAGCGTCAGACCCTCGAAAGCACTAAGAAACTCCTTGCCAAAATGGTTGCCCGCACTCACGAATTAGACCCCACAAGATATGCTGCAATAGGTGGCGCACAACGTCCCACGGGCGAAGATCGTATCGACCTTATCGGCGATGCAGTGGGCTACAATGGCGATGGCGCAACAATTCCAGATTTTCAGCGTCCGGGCATTCCTTCGCTTGTATCTGAGTATAGCACAACCACTTCCGTTCGTCCAGGTGTTTACGATGCAGGTTGGGCAGATTTGCTCAAAGACGACGCTTACAAAGGCGTGGAATGGCGTGGCGGACAGTCGATTTGGTGCGGTTTCGACCACGGAAGCATTTTTGGAAGTCAGTTGGGCAAAACCGGTATAATTGATTATTTCCGCATTCCCAAACGCTCGTGGTATTGGTACAAAAACTATTTCCGTGGCGTTGAGCCTCCACAATGGCCCGCCGAAGGTGTTGCCGACGCTCTTAAAATAGAATCCGATAAAACGTCCGGCATAAAAACCGACGGCACCGACGATGTGCATATTTTTGTAAAGGTGTTGGATGCTGCCGGAAACCACATTTCAAACTCTCCCGATGTGGAGTTGCGCATTGTGGATGGTCCGGGCGAATTTCCAACTGGCAAGAGCATCAAGTTTAGTCAAAATTCCGACATCACCATTTTAGACGGTATTTGCGCCATAGAAATGCGTTCGTATTATGCCGGCAAAACAGTTGTAGAGGCTGTTTCCGAAGGGTTAAAATCCGATACAGCGGTGTTTGAGTTCGTTGGCGGCACACAATATATTAAAGGTGTAACGCCCGAAACTCCCGACCGTCCATACGTTTCCACACGTAAACCAAAGAGCGACAAAGATTTGCAGATTCTCGGCACCAACAATCCCACATTTGCCTCGTCAAACGACAAAAAACACGCCTCAGCCCTTGCTGCCGACGGTGACGAAAACACATATTGGCAACCTTCTGAAACCGATTCTGCGCCACATCTTGTTCTCGACACCGAACGCGGCATTTCGTTTAAAAAGTTGGATGCCATTTTAGGTGCTGACATTAAGGATGTTACCATATTAATGTCGAACGATGGCGGCTATTACGTTCCCCTTGCGCATTACGACCGTGCCCCTCAGCGCATCACCATCGAGCACACCGACCTTACAATGCGTTACATTAAATTTGAATTTGGTAAACCTAAGAATGTAAAACTCTATGAGGTAAAGGTTTACGGATGGTTGGAGGATTAATTATGAAGTTTCAATAAAAAAAATATTTAAATGGACATTCTATCATACGAATCAAAAATATGGGAATCGGCAGATTTGTTGATTGCCGCAGGTGTTAAACAAAGCGATTTCCCTAACTATATGATGCCGTTTTTTGCATTGCGTCTTGTAGAAAGCCGTCTTTTGCGCAAATGTAAATCCTTAATGCAAGAAAACAATATCGACGAAACACATATCGATGATTTGATTGCATTTTTTGATGAAACTACCGGCTACAACGAAGTGTTAATCAAAAACAATGTCAAATTGGCTGATATTGTAATGAGCAAATCTTTTGATTCTGATTTCAACAAATATCTCAATGCTTTCGACCAAGAAACACGCCACTTACTTGGTTGCAACATTAAAAACGACGAAGAAAAATTCCTTAACATTTCGGGCGTTATTAGTGAACTAAAAGGCAAAAAAATATTCTTTGATTTCGTGTCAGTGTGGGCACAAATCGACCTTGAACCTTTCAACAATTCTGAAATAACAACCCTTGAAGAACACATCAAACGCCGTTGGGCTGATTTGAGTGCGTCAACGGCTGGTGAACAATATACGCCCGACGACATCATTTCCCTTATTAGCGATATAGTTATCGACAAGGCACATTTTGCCGAAGGTCAGTTTGTACAAATCTACGACCCCACGTGCGGCGGCGGAAACCTTTTGTTTGGTCTTGAAGACAGAATCAAAGAACATTTCAACAACAAGGTATATACCGCCACCAATGGAATGGACTTAAATTCGCAGTTGTATGCTTTGGCAAAAATTGAAAGTCTGTTTCGCATAGATTCGAGCATAGAATATGGCAACACTCTTACCGATGTATCGTTTGGCGACAAAAAATTTGATATTGTGGTTGCCAACCCGCCTTACGGACTTACTTGGAAGGGTTTTAAAAAAGAAATTGAGGGCGACCAAACCGGACGTTTCCCATACTTGCCGGGCATAAGCGACAGTCAAATGCTCTTCGACCTTCACATCGCCCATTATATGAAATCCGACGGCATTGCCGTAATTGTAAACAACGGCTCGCCCTTGTTTAGCGGCGATGCAGGCAGCGGCGAAAGCGAAATCCGCAAATATCTCCTCGACCACGACTGGGTGGAAGCCCTTATACAAATGCCTTCAAACGAGTTTTTCAACACCGGCATTTACACTTATCTTTGGGTGCTAAACAAAAACAAACCAGCCGAACGCAAAGACAAACTGATACTTATCAACGGCAGCCAACTTTTTGAAACCCTCAAAAAAAGCAAGGGCGATAAGCGCAACACTATGAACGAAAATCACCGTGCTCAAATAGTTGAGGCACTGCGCAATTTCAAAGATTCTGAAATATCAAAAGTGTTCGACAAATGGTTTTGCTATTACAACAAATTTTCGATAACGCTTTTTGATGTGGATGCCAACGGCAAGGCGTATTGCGATTTTAACGAACAGACCCAATGGGGAAATATCAAAGAGGCTGTTTATCTTAAAACACCTCTCAACTTTACTTCATTTGACGATGGTGAATTTTATATTGACGGTTCTGATATATATTTAGGCGACGAAAGTATCTGTGATAACGTAAGCGAATATGTTAAAGAAGAAGTTTACCCGGTTTTATGCAGTACCAAATTATTGGTGGAAAACAATGTATTAAAATACTTTTTTGATACTAATTGTCAATCACTTATAGAAGACAAAGTCGGATTTCAAACAATGTTGGGAAACGGCAAAATCAATTTTAAACTCACCTACAAAAAGAAAACTGTAAAAAAGAAAAATATTACAGAAATTGTAGACGGCAAAAAGGTGAAAAAAGAAATAGAAGAAGTGATTCCGGAGCATTATACAATAGCGTTTTTCCTCGAATCATCTACCTCCAACGATTACGAGATAATACCGTACAGCCCCGACGAAGCCACCAACAACAGCGCCATTGCTGCATTTATGCAAAAATACGTTACTCGTCCGTGGTCTTTTAGGCAAAACGTTGTCGGCACCGAAATCAACTTCAACAAGGTTTTCTATGTGCCTGAAACACTCCGCCCCGCAGCCAAAATCCTTGAAGACATCAAGGCGGTAGACATCGAATTGAAACAACTTGAAAACCAGTTTGCACTATGAAACAATATTCTAAATATAAGAATTCAGGCATCGACTGGCTCGGTAACATCCCAGAACATTGGGAGGTGAAAAGGGTGAAGGATTGTTTTAAAAGTATAGGTAGTGGTTCTACGCCTAAATCATCAATGGAAAGTTTATATGATGATGAGGGTTATTATTGGATTCAATCGGGCGATTTGAATGATGGTTATGTTTCTGATACAAAAACAAAAATCAATGATGCTGCATTAGAACGTACACCTGCATTACGTCTTTATCCTAAAAATAGCCTTATTGTGGCAATGTATGGTGCAACAATTGGTAAATTAGGAATGACAACCATAGATGCATATACTAATCAAGCGTGTTGTGTTATGTCAGAACCGAGTAATCTAAATACACGTTTCCTTTTTTACGAATTTAGTTTTTTCAAACCAACGATGCTGTCTTTTGCCACAGGTGGAGGTCAACCTAATATTAGTCAAGAGGATATAAAATTACATTTATTCCCTCTCCCCCCATTCTCCGAGCAAACCTCTATTGCTGCGTATCTTGACGAAAAAACCGCCAACATCGACCGCCGTATCGAATTGCTGCGCAATAAAATCGACAATTACAAGCAACTCCGCCGCTCGCTTATCAGTCAGGTGGTTACTCGCGGTCTTAACCCTGATGTTAAACTTAAAAATTCGGGTATTGAGTGGTTAGGTGATGTGCCGGAACATTGGGAAGTGAAAAGGGTGAAGGATGTGGTTTCTTCTAATCAAGATGCGATAAAAATGGGACCTTTTGGTAGTTCTTTAACAGACAGAGTAAACTATGATGGCAAATATAAAGTTTATGGACAATGGAATGTTGTCGGAAATGATTTTTTTGCCGGTAAGAATTATGTTGATGAAAAAGGATACAAAGAATTAATTAATTTTCAAGTAAAACCAGGCGAAATATTGATTTCGATGATGGGGACAATTGGGAAATGTGCCACAATTCCTAACAATATTCAAAGTGGCATTATGGATTCTCATATCATAAAAATATCGTTAAACAAAAAAATAATTCATAATAGGTTCTTCGAGTATGTTTATGACAAAGATAATTCAAACATTGTTAAACATCAATTAGATAAAATAAAAAGAGGCTCTATTATGGATGGGTTAAATTCGTCAATAGTTAAGATATTGTCAATTCCCCTACCACCCATCACCGAGCAAACTGCCATAGCCGCTTATCTCGATGATAAAACCGCCCAAATTGACAGTATCATTGGCAAATGCGAAAAGCAAATAGAGCAACTTTCGGAACTCCGCCGTTCGCTTATCGCTCAGGCGGTTACAGGACAAATTAAAGTTTGTTGAACACGTAAAAAACGACGCAGAAAATGAAAAGCATTACAATAACCGACAACGAATACATAGAATGGGTAAAGGATTTGTCGAAGCGTTACCGTCAAAGCCAACTCAAAGCGGCAGTGAAGGTCAATTCAGAAAAATTGCTCTTTAATTTTAATTTGGGGCGTGATATCGTTGAGATGCACGCGGAAGAGCGTTGGGGAGAAGGTGTGATTATGCAACTCAGCAAAGATTTAAAGACAGAACTCCCAGGCGTGGAAGGTCTGTCAAAAAGCAATATTTATTATTGCAAGAGGTTCTATTTGCTTTATAATG
>JAFPYT010000164.1 GCA_017394445.1 Bacteroidales bacterium
CGAGCAACGGCGTTCATGGTGTTCATTATCAATTGGTTCTGGTCGTTGCTGAGGTTGGTTTCGCCATAAATAGGAGCAAGTTCAAACTGGTTGGGGGCAACCTCGTTGTGACGGGTTTTCAAAGGAATACCGAGTTTGTAACCTGCAATTTCGATGTCGCGCATAAAAGCCATCACACGCGAAGGAATTGCGCCAAAATAGTGGTCGTCTAACTGTTGGTTCTTAGACGAAGCGTGACCCATAAGAGTGCGTCCGGTGAGCATAAGGTCGGGACGTGCGGCGTAAAGGTCTTCGTCTACAAGAAAATACTCCTGTTTCCAACCGAGATACGAGAAAACCTTTTTAACCTTTGGGTCAAACATCTTGCAGATAGGCAATGCAGCATCGTTAACCGCTTTGAGAGCCTTTTTGAGGGGGGTCTTATAGTCGAGAGCCTCACCAGTGTAGGCAATAAACACAGTGGGGATGCAGAGAGTGTCGTCCTGAATAAACACGGGCGAAGTTGGGTCCCAAGCCGTGTAGCCGCGCGCCTCAAAAGTGGCACGAATACCGCCGCTTGGAAACGACGAAGCGTCAGGCTCTTGCTGAGCAAGAGATTTGCCGTCGAAAGTTTCAATCATACCGCCCTTGTTGTCGTACTCCATAAAAGAGTCGTGCTTTTCGGCAGTTCCTTCGGTAAGGGGCTGAAACCAGTGAGTAATGTGGGTTACACCGTGAGCCAGAGCCCAAGTTTTCATACCGGCAGCCACGTGATCGGCGGTTTCGCGGTCGAGGGGTTTCCCGTTGTCGATGCAGTCGATAAGCGCATTGTAAGTCTTGATATCGAGATACTTGTGCATTTTTTCGCGGTTGAAAACCAACTCGCCGAAATATTCCGACGGACGTGCGTCGGGAGTTTCCACTGCAACGGCTTTCTTTTTGAAAGCGTCCTGTACTACGTCAAATCTAAGTTTGCTCATAATGTAATTATTTTATGTGTTGTTTTATTTTCGTTTAATTTTAACAATGCAAAGGTATTGTAGGGGTGTTTTATATGCAATACCGATTGTTCGTAATGGAAAGAAAAAAAATGTACGAGATTTTGTTATGATGAGTACGAGATTTTGTTAGAGGGGATAAGGGAAATACGGAAGGGGAGGGGGATGCCGATTATTCCTTTTTATTATTTACCTTTGCCCCAAAAAAATATTAATATAAATACTAATGAAAAGAATACTTGGCATATTAATAACTTCTATCGTTGCCCTTGTCGGCTGCAATAGTGGAAACGAACCTGTTGTTTTTGAACCTTTGTACTTTCAAGAGTCGGCATATAATCGCAACAAAGCCGTCTTCAATATTTTTATCACAATTGACTACCCCAAGGGCGGTGTTGCTGCCGACGCCATCAACAAGGCTATACTCCAATGCGGACTATTCCCCAAAGAATGCGTTGCTGATGACAAGGTTAAGAACTTTCCCAAGGCAGTGAAGGTTATTGCAAACTATTATAAGAAGGAATTTGAGACTACCGACGTGGAGTATGTCAAGTTGGAAAGTGATTCCATAGTATATGCGCCCGGTGCCTCGCCGTATGTTTATTCGTTGGGTAGCGCTGTCACATATCCTTATGATAGTATTATCAATTATCAAATCGGCTATTCAGTAACTATGGATGGAGAACACTTCAATTATCAAATAGCGTCATTGAATTTTGACCGTAAGACTGGCAATTTGATACAATTGAAAGATTTTATCAAACCCGAGGCGGAAGGTAAAATTATAGATATGATAGTCGCTGTTTTGGTAAAACAATACGAATGTGCATCGTTGCACGAATTGCAGAACGATTGTTTGATATTCACTAAAAATGCTCCTTATATCCCTGAAAATTTTGTTATTGGCAGAGACAGTGTGGAGTTTATATACAATTGCGAGGAAGTTGCTCCATATTCTGTCGGCGCATTTTCAGCAAAATTGTCCTATAATGAATTGAGGGGGTGTTTGCAGTAACATTTAAGACTCATCGTTTAAGACGCTTCACCACCTTCAAGCAAACCCTTCCGCCAACCATCGCGGTACATTAAACGCAATTTTCTTGTAATGTTTTTTTCCTGAAATTAGCAATGATTTTGCCGTTTGAAAGTTTTTTTTTGTTAAAAAAATCCACAATCGTTTGCCTTTGTGTTTTTTTTGTATACCTTTGAACTGTTTTTAATTCATACATTACTATGAAGCATTTAAAAATAGAAAATTTTGGGCCGCTGAAATTTGCCGACGTAGAATTTGGCAAATTCAATCTCATAATTGGTTTTCAAAGTTCGGGAAAAAGTTGCATTTTGAAGACCGCTTGTTTTTGTTCGTGGGTCGAAAAACGCATTTTACTTTCACAATCTTCCGATGATTTTGCAAGAGGAGATGTTTTTAAAAGGACAATTGAAAAGTATTACAAATTAGACGGATATTTTAAACCAAACACCAAAATAGAATACGAAAGCGATTTTTTGAAGTTTTCGGTTGGTAACACTGATTCTAAGTTTTTGTTTGAATGGAAAAACCGTTGGAACTACCGACGAAAAAAAATTTCGTACATTCCGGCTGAGCGTAACATAGTGGCAGCGTTTCCAAATTGGAAAACTCAGGCTTTGGCAGGAGACAATGTTCTTGATTTTATGAACGATTGGGACAATGCCCGCCGTTACATTAAAACTATTCCTGAAATATTGAATCTCGACTTGTCTTATACATATAATGAAATTACTGATCTGGACAGTCTTAAACTAAAAGATGGACAGGTACTTACTCTTGCCAATTCATCGAGCGGAATACAGTCGTTGATTCCAATGTATGTTTACATTTATTTCCTTTCAAAAGGAATTTATACTCAGGAATTAGAAACCGAAAAACAAACCTACGAGGCTCGCGACAAATACCATAATTTATTGTATTCGCTTTATCATTCGATTGAAAATAAGAGGTTTACAGATAATTCAATAAAAATTACCAAGAATAATTTTGATTTTTATTTTACTGACAAAACACAGGCTGATAGTTTTGAAAAACGTGTTAATCAGTTTAGTAAAACTTCGGGCTGCGACATTTTTTTGGAAGAACCTGAAAACAATCTGTTCCCGCCTACGCAATGTCAATTGATTGATATGTTTGTAGAAATGGCTGAGGATAAACATCATTGCAATTCGTTTTTTATAGCCACACACAGTCCGTATGTTTTGAACCATTTGCTCGACCAAAATATAAAAGGTTTTAGATTCTTTTTTACACACCACACTCCTGAGGGTTCGATAGTTAAACAAACAACTGACGAAGAAATTCACGAAATACGCACCAATGGCGTTGATATGTTTTTTAATTTTGAAGCGTTTGTATAATGGAGCGACTTTTATATATTGTACCAGAATGTTACGTTGATACCAATCTAATTTCAACGCTTGTTGATGCGGCAGTTAATCATCAAAAATGTTGCACAAAGGTAACCTCAACGCTCAATAAAACGTTTTCTAACAATTTTGCTATCGGCATTATCGACAGAGACAAGGTAGAACCAAAATATGTCGATGAATTTCAAGAGGTTGCAATTCACGGGCATTTGCAGTTGTTGCTCCACAAACAACGTCCTCATTATTTGATAACAATCAGTCCTGCCGTAGAAATGTTGATAATAGACAGCGCGTCAGAAATAGGATTGGATTTAAAAACTTACGGATTGTCGTCGGATTTGAACACTTTAAAGAAATTGACTAAAAAAGTAACTTCTAATACTGACACCAATTTTACTAAATTGTTCAAAGATTTGCGATCAAGTTCTGATTTTACAGTGCTTAGTAATGCTCTTAACTATTTGATTGATAATAAATTTAATAGTGATGCGGATAAATTAACAAACATATTTAAACAAGTAGAAACGTCATAATATGGCGTCTC
>JAFPYT010000165.1 GCA_017394445.1 Bacteroidales bacterium
AATTTCGTGTCTTTTTGTATTTAATTTTGGCCTTTTCTGCGGCATAGTCTGCCCAATAATCACGCAACTCTTCAATATAGGTTGCGTCATCCAACTTACAATTACCACTTTTAATGCAAATTAGATTTTCGCTTTGCTTTATCCCTTCTTCAATCGCTTTTTTTATCTGAGCAAACTCATACATACAATGATGCGAACGGAAATACTTGTCGCTGAAAATAAGGATAGTAAACTCGCTATGACCAATTGCCTCCTCAAAGGCGGTTATTTTTCCCCCCGGTTTCAGGTCTCCTTCGTCATCGTAAACATCGATATTGTTACGCTTCAACGCTTCAACAATTATGGGTTCAATATCAGATATATGCTCCCAACCCGGATTTTTACCATTCCGAGCGTATGTAATGTATATAGGTCTGCCGTCGTTGATGTATGCCATTTCGTTTTCTATAATTTACCGCTCAAAGTTACAAAAAGCAAATTACAAAAGCAATAGTAAACAAGCAAAAAGTAACACCAAATATTAATTGTAAATTTTTGAATTATCACCAAAAAAGTTATAATTTTGCGCCTCAAAATAGTAATATGACTTCTTCTAACCGTGCCAAGGGGTATACACTGGCGATTATTGGGTCGATGAGCTACGGGTTGAACCCGCTGTTTGCTCTGCCACTTTACGACAAAGGTGTAGACCCTGTTTCGGTGCTGCTTTATAGATATGCATTTGCAGTTTTGCTTATAGGACTGCTACTTATAATCAAAGGCGAGGGTTTTAAAATCAAACGCAAAGAATTTTTGATGTCGATGGCAATGGGATTGTTTTTTGCATTGTCGTCGCTGTTTTTGTTCCTCAGTTTCAAAGAGATGGATGCTGGCATTGCCTCCACAATACTCTTCACTTATCCGCTATTTGTGGTGCTAATGATGGCGGCGTTTTTCAAAGAAAAAACCGGCATTGCCACTTGGATTTCGCTGCTGTGCGCAGGGAGCGGCATAGCGTTACTCTACGAAGGCGATGGTGGCACTCTCAGCACATACGGCATTATCTTGGTGCTTTTGTCGGCTGTAACTTACGCAGTATACCTCGTGGGTGTCAACCGCAGCGTATTACACTCATTACCAACGCTTAAACTCGCATTTTTTGCCACGCTTTCGGGAGCGGTGTTGTTTTTAATAATTTCGATACTTGGCAGCGGCATTGCAAGGTTAACCACGTGGGAAATGTGGGGCAATGCATTTGGATTGTCGTTTTTTACCACTTTTTTGTCGTTGGCACTTGTAACATCAAGCATCCACATCATCGGCTCCACACCTGCAAGCATCATCGGCGCATTAGAACCCATCACTGCCTTGGTGGTATCGCTAACAGTATTTGGCGGAAGTCTGACGGTTGGAAACTGTATAGGTATTGCACTGATAATCACCGCAGTAGTGGTGATAGTTAAATTTGAGAAAAAATCGTAATTAAAAGGAACAATCAACAAGCCCCAAGCCTATTCCACAAACAAATCATCAAGTATAACCTCATTTTGTACCACCGAACTATACATATTTTGTTTCACACCAAGGGTTGTTACCAAGGTGGTATGCAGCGACTTATTGGTTTTGGTGCTTTGTCGGAAAATTTCTTCGCGTTCGTTTAGTTGGTCGAAATATTTTTTGGTGATGGCATATTTCGATTTTGAAAACTTCATTTCGCAAAGGTTGATAGTATTGTCGGCGCGGTCGATAACAAGGTCGATTTGTGCTCCGTCGATTCCTAATTCGGCGTTTGGCAAGGTGTTCCAAGAGCAAACATTAGTGATAACTCCGCCGATACCTATTGCACGTTTGATTTGCTCAACGTGTTGAAGGCAAAGAATTTCAAACGAATAGCCAAGCCAAGCATTCAATTGAGGCGAACCGTTGAGTTTTGAAAAAAACTGCGGGTCGTTTTCTTTTCGGTTTTTGCAATATTTGAGGTAAAACAATGAATAAAAATCAGTTACCTGATACAACGCCCCACGTTCCACCTTGCCAAAGGCATTGTAACGGCGTATAAAACCGCAATTTTCGAGTTCGCGCAAGGCTTGGGTAAGGTTGCCGCCCTTTTTTAAATGAAGCAAATCAGTGATTTCTTTTCGTGTCAACCCTTTGTTTTTCTGCGAAATACACTCTATAATCTTTACATACAACTCATAATTATTGAAAAGCGAACGATACAACATATCAAACTCTCTGCGAAGTTCGCCCGATTCTTCAAAAAACAATTTGTCGATATTTTGAGTCAACCCTAAACGCGGGTCTACCATATCAAGGTAAAAAGGCACGCCGCCCATAGCCATATAACACTGCGCAATATCCAAACGGTTGAATTTAACATTCTTAGATTTAAAAAATTCCTCTGTTTCGGCAAGTGTAAATGGCATAACGCCGATAGACCGTGTTACTCGGTTGTGCAAACCTCCCTTGTCGGCAAAAAAATTATCAATAATCCAAGATGTGGCTGAGGCACAAATAATTAACTTAATTTTACCATAAGACGAAGCCCAAGAGTTCCAAAAGTACTCAAAATCAGAAAGAAACGCAGAATTAGGCGTATCAATCCACGAAATTTCATCAATAAAGATTACAATTTTATCTTGTTTTAACGTTAAAACATAGTCTTTCAATTGGTTAAGAGCATCGTGCCAATTGTCTGGAATATCATAATGACTATTGGAATAGTGGTTCAATTGTTCGCTAAAAAGCATCAGCATATCACGCTTAGTCTTATTGAGAGAACCTGTAAAATAGAAGTCGAATGTATCTTTAAAATACTGTTTTACAAGAAAAGTTTTACCTACACGCCGTCTACCATACACGGCTATAAGTTCTGATTTATTGGAGTTTACACAAGTTTCCAATATTTTTTGCTCTCGCTTTCGTCCAATCAACATATTGCCAACATCTTTAATGGTTTTATTATGCCACAAAGATAAAAAAATTTTTTTAGTTAGGGATACAATCTAATGTTAAGTTTTATCCCTAACTCATTTTTTTTGATAGTTAGGGATACAAAACTGGGGGAGTTTTGTATCCCTAACCCATTTATTTTAGGACTTAGGGATACGGTCGAGGTTCCGCCACTCTCCTACCGCCATTCTATCTTTGCAAAACAAATCTTTTTTTACTGAAACATTTGTAAATCCATATTTTTCAAGCATTTGGATGGTTTCGTTGCCAAAACGCTCGTTGATTTCAAAGTAGATTTTTCCGCCAGAGGTAAGATGCGAGGTGGCAAATTCTGTAATCTTTTTGTAAAACAAAAGCGGGTCGCTATCGGGAACAAAAAGTGCAGTATGCGGTTCGTAATCAAGCACATTGTTAGCCATAAGCGGTTTTTCGCTGTCGGTAACGTAGGGAGGATTTGAGATTATCACATCAAATTCTAAATTGTTTAGAATTTCATTTTTATCATAATTTAGAATATCGGCATAAAAAATTTCTAAATTTTTCACAGAATACTTTTGTGCGTTTTTCTTGGCGGTGGACAATGCATTATCCGAAATATCACACGCAAAAAATTTATTTTCAGGATGTTGCAATGCCAAATAGATTGGTATACATCCGCTGCCTGTGCCTATGTCAATAATTTTTAATCCTGATTCACGTTGTTTAAGATAATCCGAAACCATCAACGCAAGTTCCTCAGTTTCAGGACGTGGTATCAGCACAGAACTCTCTGTATAGAGTTCCAAATCCAAAAACTCGGCACGGTTGAAAATATATTCCAATGGTTCAGATTTTTTAATTCTAACCAAAACATTATCAATGTTTTCAAATGTTGTATCCACCTCTTTTTCAGGGTGAACCGTTACATCAGTAAATGGCAATCCTGTAAGATATTCAAACACACGGTGCAAAACCGCCGATGATTCCGCCGTATCGTTGTATATTTCTATCAACGAGGATTTTAACCTATTATAAACATCAAAAACTGTTAACATTTTTCTATACGTTTTTGATTAACTTTTACAAGGCGTTTGAAATCGTTGTCGGCTTTGATTTTGTCGAGAATACGTTTCACAACCTTAAAGAGAGATTTGTCGGGATTATAGTTGGCGGGACAAGCAAAATTTACCCTTTGTTCGCGGATAAGTTTCTCAGCCACAGCCTTTTTGTCTTTATCTCCCGGTTTGTAAACAGCAATACTATGCCCCCCGCGCTCCTTTATCATTTTCATACTCGGAATGTCGGTTTCGCCGTCGCCAAAATAAATCATATTTTGAAACGGCATTGGTCGCTCCTCTTCCGGTATATATTGATTTATCTTCCAACTATCTGATATTTCGGTAATTCCTTTGTTTAATTTAAACAAAAACTGAGTCTTAGTGGTAAAATCTACCGCCACGGCAGGCCAATAGGCGTTCCCTTCGCTGTTGTAAAGAAACGAACAGGCATAGATATTGGCAAATTCGTGGGCTATGGGCGACCCTTCTATCATCTCCTTCAATCCCGAAGAATTGATGTAGTGACTGATTTTCAAGCCTATACTGCTGCCGTATTGGTTGATATTACGAAACCAATCTTTTACACCGTCGTAAAGTTTTATCTTGCTGCCAAAACTGCGAAACGACTCTTTGGTGAGTTTTATTCCGTTTTTCTTGGCTTCGTCGATCATCAGATACATATAGCAAAGAATGCCGCTCGCATCGTTTTCAACAGACATTTGATTGTTTCGCCGCCAAAAATCGTCCTTGTCGGTGCCGATGGCGTTGATAAATCCAAACTCCTGCATATTTCCGGGCGAGAGCGTTCCGTCAAAATCATATATAAGGGCTACGGGGGTGTGCATAGTTATAAAATTTTATTGTTTTCCTAATTTTTCGGCAGCCAAAACCAAAAACATATAATGCGACGAACCGCCGCCAATTACATATTCCACTTGCTGCCAGAGATATGGAAAGGTTAAAAGTTCAGGAAAATCGGGACGTATCAAACCAGTGCCCGAAACCACGCCGCCGGGGATATACGACCAGTCGCTACGGTTGAGACCATAGCCCACGGTGGCAGACTCAGCACCCACGCCCGAGGCAAACGATGCACGATTTAAGCCCGGATGTGTGCCGAGTATAAAGTTGAGTGCGTCGAAAACAGGCTCTTTTCCAAACACTTGCGGATATTGCGATGCTAAGAAATAGTGTTTGAATCCAAAACTCTGAATATCCCAGCCAGCACCCCAGATCTTGGGACGGTAAGGCACGCCGTAAGGATTTTCGGTGGTCTGTTTTTTAAGATTATCGGCGTATGTGGGCAGAGCGTCGCGGAAAGCCTTTGAAAACGCCTTGTATTTCTTATCCTTCTGACCTGCGCAATATTGTTCGATTCTTGAAAGATACCAACCGCAATAACCTATGTATCTGCCAATTGAATCGGTAAGAGCCACAATATTGTCGAGATATTGTTTTTGATTTGTTGCCAAGAAAAGTTCGGCATCAGCCTGAATTTTAGCAAAAGCAGCAAACCCTTTCGGATTTTTGTTCTGATTATAAACGGCTTGCGCTATTTCCAAACAACGGTTTGCAAGTGTATCGTTGAAACCCTTCAAAGTGCGGTAAGTGGCTGCAAGACAAGCGGCTGTGGAGAGTTCGCGCGAAGGATTGTTTTCGGTGTAAACGCGGCGGTCGCCGTTGTTGCCTGGAATATTGTCGGTCATAGCAGCAGCATCGCCAAGCATAGCGTACTGACGGAGCGAATTGCAGATAATGCCTCTGTAAAGTCGTCCGAGGGCGTTGTAACCTGCAACGATTGTAAGTGCGCCATTTTCAATCTGTTGAAGAATATCGTTTTTACCGTCGGGCTGATGAATCTCCACCACGCGGTTTTTCCAGTCGATGGCGGTAACGTCGATTTCGGGCTTAAAGCACTCGTAAGCAAGCGAAAGATTGTAACATTCATTGGCCTGCGACTCCACACGGAGGTCGAAATCGCCCGCATCGTGCCATCCGCCCACGTTCACAAGTTTCGGAGTATTAGGCACTACGCCGGGGAAATCATCCACTTGGTCGTAACCGTCGAAAAGGTTGCCTTTTTCTGCCACAAGCGCATCGTCGAGGTGACAGGCATCGTGCCAAACCTTATATTTTTCGTTAACCCTCACGTGGCACATCTGCACAGGCAAGAAATACTCTATAACAGGCTGCCACACACCACGTTCGTAAACATCGCTGTCGATTTTGAAAACCACCGACTCGCTATTTTTGTAAACAATCTTGTAAAGTCCGGGGTCTTTAATAGCAGAAAAATCAAACGTTAAATAATTATACCTCAGATATTTACCCCACATTACAGGATGTTGTGTAAGAACGGGCATCTCACCATCGGCAGTGATTTTCAAGAGTTTAGCCTCGGTGATAGAATTGTCGCGACGGTCGGTTTCGATAATCGCACGCTTGGGTTGGTTGGGCAAATAGCCGATTTGCGAAGTCTGCACCACAGGGGCGTAGAGCCAATCTTTTTCGGCGTTAGGAGTAATTTTCCAACGCAACACCTCGCCAGTTTTTCCGGTAGGCAACTCGCTGCGCAATACAAACCAGCCGTTGTTGTGATTCATACGTCCGTCGTAAAGTTTCAACTGAGCATCGCTCTCAATGGTGATTTTTTTGAGCGGATCGTCGGGACAAAGCACAAACTTTTTACCCTCGGCGTAGGGTTTCGACACAATGTCGTCGGCAATGAGCGGCGAATATCCAGTGCCAAGAAATTTTTGCAAATTTACCGTTGAGCCATCTTTACCCTCAAAATCACCTTTATAATTTATAATAGGTGTTGAAATTTCCAAAGGTGCGTTGGGTTGCTGCGGAAAAATACCCGACTTAGAATCCATAATCCACGGATGTCCAAATAGTTCGCCCGGAAAAAATTCAAGATTAAAGCCAACTTTTCCTCCAAATTTTTGCGGAATAGGCTGATCAAGCGAAACTGTTACAATCACAGCATCGCCCTCGGGCTTGGTCTCCACCTTGTAATAAAACGCCAAATCGGGATAAACCATCGGGTTGAAACCCTTCATATGGCGGCTCGTGTCGGGAAAGCACATCGAAGCCGTGATAACATTGCCGCTCACCTTGCGGTCTACTTTTTTGGGAACGCCCTGCCACTGACCGGGAGTAGGTTCTAAACGAATGTCGCCATTAGTAGCCAAACGCTTGCCATTCATTATGATACAAACACCTCCTTGGTGACCCTCGGGATAATAATCCTCAAAAACGGCAACATCCACGCCGTAATTATTGAGGCATCCTGATTCTGAAATTTTAAACTCCTGAGCA
>JAFPYT010000166.1 GCA_017394445.1 Bacteroidales bacterium
GACGCATCAAATGTATCTACATCGACCCTCCGTACAACACCGGCAACGAAAATTGGGTATACAATGATAATGTCAACAGTCCCAAAATCCGCAAATGGCTTGGTCAGGTGGTTGGCAAAGAGGCGGAAGACCTTACTCGCCACGATAAATGGCTCTGTATGATGTATCCGCGTCTTGTTCTTCTCCAAAAACTCCTATCTGACGATGGCGCAATCTTTATTTCTATCGATGACAACGAACAGGCTAATTTGAAATTGATTTGTGATGAGATTTTTGGGGCTGGAAATTTTGTGGCTGAGTTTATTTGGCAAAAGCGTAAGGGCGGAGGAAATGATTCAAATTATGTTGCAACTGATCACGAATATATTATTTCTTATGTTAAGGATAATAAATTTCAGACTAAATGGAGAGTCGCTTATGATGATGAATACCTTAAAAGATATAAGTTGGAAGATGAAATAGGAAAATACTATTATGATACTCTATCACGTCCAGGATTGAACAATCCAATTATTTATGATGTTATTTGTCCTGATGGTAGCATCATTAAAAATGGGACGTGGCAAATATCAGAAACAAAATATTACGAAGAATTAAAAAGTAAGAATGTCGATTTTATAAAAAATAAGCAAGGAGGATACACCGTCGTTAGAAAAGTACGAATACCGACAGAGGGTAAAGTATTAAGATCAATTTTGTCAGATTGTACTAACAAAAATGCTGCGGATGAGATGCAATTAATATTTGGTAATAAAAAAGCGTTTTCGACTCCAAAACCTATAAATTTAATAAAAACCATCATACAACTTATTTCCTCTAAAAACAGCATCATTCTCGATTCCTTTGCCGGTTCGGGTACAACCGCCCACGCTGTTTTGAATTTAAACAAAGCGGACGGCGGCAACCGAAAATTTATCCTTGTTGAGATGGAAGATTATGCCGAAACCATTACCGCAGAGCGTGTCCGCAGGGTTATCAAAGGTTACGGCGAAGACAAAAACGCGGTGGAAGGCACAGGTGGCAATTTCTCGTTTTACGAACTTGGCGAACCTGTTTTTAACAACGACGGCTATCTCAACGAAAATATCGGCGAATCTAAATTGCGCGAATATATTTGGTTTACCGAAACTCGTACTCCGTACCGCGCTGTATCCAACGATTATTACCTCGGCAATCTTAACGGAACGGCGTATTATTTTTATTACAGAAAGGACGAAATCACAACGCTGAGTCACGATACACTTAATATTATCGGCAGTAAATCTGATACTTACGTGGTTTATGCCGACCAATGTGTTATAGATAATGAATGGCTTTCGGCTCACAATATCACTTTTAAAAAAATACCAAGGGACATCAGAAAATTTTAGATTATGGAACTCAAAAAATACCAGCAAGATACTCTCAACGACCTTGCAGATTATATGCAACAGTTAAAAACCGACAATGATTTGCAATTGGCTTACAAGAATTTTTGGCTCAACAAGGGTATCGACATCGCAAGCATAGCCAACAAAAATGTGCTGCATAGTTACGACAACACCATAAAAGGAGTTCCGCGTGTAATGTTCAAAGTACCCACTGCGGGCGGAAAAACATTTATTGCAGCCAACTCGCTCAAAGTGATTTTTGATCATCTTCCTGCCGACCGTCCCAAGGTGGTGGCGTGGTTTGTACCGAGCGATTCTATTTTAAAGCAGACTTACAAAAACCTCAGCGACCCATCGCATCCTTATTGCCAGCGCATCAAAAGCCATTTCAACAATCGTGTAGTGGTGGTTGACAAAGAAAAGGCATTATCGGGCACAGGCATTCAACCGTCGCAAATCAACGAGCAACTAACCATCTTTGTGCTTAGTATTCAGTCGTTTGCCGCCAACAACAAAGACGGACGTCGTGTTTTTCGCGAAAACTCATCGTTAGAGGCATACCATACAGTTTTCGGCGATAGCAATAAAATAGATGGTGCCGACGAAACATCATTGATTCAGGCAATTGCGCATCTCAATCCTGTGGTTATTATCGACGAAAGTCACAACTTTGAGGCTAAACTCCGTATCGAACTTTTTGAGCAGATTAATCCCGCTTTTATACTCGACCTCACTGCCACTCCGCGCCAAAAGAGCAACATCATAAGTTTTGTGGATGCCAAAAAACTTAAAGATGCCAATATGGTGAAACTGCCTGTGGTGCTCTACAACCGAAACAGCACCGAAGATGTGCTTCTAAGCGCGATTACGTTGCGCCGAAATCTTGAAAAACGGGCAAAGAATCTTCAACAAACCGGCGGCAGATATATCCGTCCGATTGTGTTGTTGCAGGCTCAGCCCAAGCACGACAACGATAGCGAAACTTTTGAAAAGGTTAAACAAAAACTTGTGGATGCCGGCATCAACGAAAGCCATATCAAAATCAAAACTGCCGACAAAGACGAAATCAAGGGTATCGACCTTATGGCAAGCGACTGCCAAGTGCGTTACATCATCACTGTCAACGCATTAAAAGAGGGTTGGGACTGTCCTTTCGCATATATTTTGGCATCGCTCGCCAACAAAACCTCGCGCATAGATGTGGAACAGATTGTGGGACGAGTTTTGCGCCTTCCTTACACAACAGCACATTCCGACGAGTTTTTGAATATGTCGTATGTGTTTACCTCGTCGAACAATTTTCGCGAAACGGTAGAATCGGTGATTAAAGGATTAAACAATGCTGGTTTTTCGTCGAAAGATACTCGTGTAGTGGTTGAAGATGAAATAGTTATGCCCGTTAATACAGATACAAAACAACCCGATTTGTTTACCAATATTAAAACCACCTCAAATGCTAATATCTCCAAAGAGGAAACCGAAACCGCAAATTGTGAGGATATTAACAGCGAAGAATTAAAGAAACAACTTGAAGAAGGCGAACAAAAAAGCGAAGACACTGACAACGATTCGCTACTAAAAAAAGCCAGCGAAGCCAACAAAGAATACGACGAGGAAACCAAAAACGACTATACTGATATTCCCTCAGATATCCAAAACGAAATTCCTATGTACAACATCAAAGACAATTATAAAGAGATTGCGGAAGGTATTAGGTTGCCATATTTTGTCAAGAAAATAGAAACAGGCAGCATTTTTGACCCCGAAGGCGGATTTGTAAAAATCACAAAAACTATTTTAACAGAAGGTTTTAATTTAGAAAACGCCGACAAAAACATCAATTTCAGCCGTACCGACAACGATGTGGTTAAGATAGATTTGGAACAGCGAGGCAAAGACGAATTTGTGCCAAAACAATACAAAATGAACGAGAAACAAATTCACTTAGCACGCGAAGCCTTTGCGGTATACGGTATCGAAGGCAAACGAAATCAATTGGTTAAGAAGATTGCCTCGCGCCTAAGATTCGACGAAGTAAACGAGCCACATATCTCAAACTATATCTCCGACGTGCTAAAATCCAAGAGCGACGAGGAACTTATCGACCTATTTAACAATGATATCACCACTGAACGAGCATTCAAAACAAAAATCGATTCACTTGTGGCTAAATATCAGCAAGATAATTTTATCACACTTATCGAAAAAGGCAAAATAGAATGTAACTGGTCGGATGAATTTGTTTATAAATTGCCTTCAAGTATCAACGTTACCAAAAAAATGAATGATATTTCGCACGGTCTTTATATCGAAGAAGATGGCGACATCAATAATTTTGAACACACAGTGATATCCGAAGTGGCAGCCCTCGACAATGTTTTGTTTTGGCATCGCAACCCCGAACGTGGCAAAGGAGGCTTTTGCATCAATGGTTTTATTAATCATTATTGCGATTTTATCATCCAAACCAAAAACGGCGTAACAGTGCTTTTAGAAACCAAGGGCGACGACCGCGACAACAACGACAGCCGTCAGAAAATAAAATTGGGCAACGAATGGGCAAAAATAGCAGGCAGCAAATACCGCTATTTTATGGTGTTTGACAAAACCGAATGCGACGGCGCCAAAACCAAAGAGAAGTTTTTGGATATTATGAGGGCGTTGTAACCATTAGGAATATTGCAACTAAAATCTAAGGTTATTAAAATTCAATATTTTGAATATTTATACAAAAAAAACGTCGGAGTAAAAACTTACCCCGACGTTTTTTATTATGTAAGTATTAGTATTACTCTTTGAGAACGTCTAAGATGCTGAAAATCTTGGTTTTGTCGAATGAGTCTTTTGCCCATACGCGACCAATGGTTTCGTCTACTTTTTCTACGGTGTAGCCGTCGTTGTAAGTACCTACAAAGTCAGCGCGGATTTTGTCGCCGGGTTGGAGGTTTTGATGAAGGGGAACCAATTTAACGTATTGGCTGTAATATGAACCGATTTTGCCGGCAAAGCCTTTGCAAAGTGTGTATTTTTCGTGAGCACTTAAAAGGATGAGTTTTGTGTAGTCGCCTTCGATATAGATAGGCTGACCAGGAGTCATTTCGCCGTCTTTGAGCACTACGAACGAGTTGGGTTTGAGTTGTTCGTTGGCGTGGCTGTTGGCAAAACCTTTACCGTCTTCGGTCCAATCCATATCCAAGTAGCAAACTTTGGGTTGTTTGGGGTTAGAGTCGTCGGTAACGATAGCGCGTTGCATACCCGAGCCGCTCTGCCACCAAGTAAGCACGATGTCGCCTTTTTTGGCAGTCTGACCTTCGGGAATGGGAATAATTAGCGAGTTAGGCATTTCCACGTTGTCTACCATTGATTTTTTCTCGCCAACAGATTTAAGAGTGGCGTTGTAATAGATGTAGGTTTCGTTGGCAGGGTCGTCAGATTCCTTAATTTTGTTAGGATAGAACGAATGAATTGAGAGAACTGTCTCACCCTCTTTGAGTTCGCCGTTTTTCTGACCTTCGGGGAATACCCACGGATACGACTCTTCGTTGCCAAATTCATCGGCTTCTTCGGTCTGCTGGTCTTGATTTTCGCCTTCGTTGTTTTGATTGTTGTTGGTTTGAACGCCACCGCAACTCATTGTTGCCATAGCAAGTGCCGCAGCACAGAGATAAAATGTTTTTTTCATTTGTGTGTTATGTATTAAAAGTTAAAAATCGATTACGCAAAGATATGGCATATATTAATAAGGTGCAAACATTTGGCGGATATTTTTACGTATTTCTCGTAAATTGAATAAATATTCAAAAAAAATTGTATATTTAACATTCTATTAAAATAAAATGTGTTCCTTTGCGGCAGAAAAATTATTTGACAAACAACCAAAAACATTAGATTGTATTTTTTATAGAAGTTATGGCAAACAATTTAGAAATTAAAAACTTAGACAGTGTGGCTGTAAGGTTTTCGGGCGATTCCGGCGACGGAATGCAGTTGGCCGGAAACATTTTCTCCACCATTTCTGCCACAGTAGGCAACAGCATCAGCACCTTTCCCGATTATCCCGCCGACATTCGCGCTCCTCAGGGTTCGCTTACGGGAGTTTCTGGTTTTCAGGTACATATAGGTGCAGGCAAGGTTTATACTCCCGGCGACAAGTGTGATGTGCTTGTGGCTATGAACGCCGCTGCACTCAAAACTCAGTATAAATATGCAAAACCGGGTGCCGCTATCATCATCGATACCGACTGTTTTAAAAAGGCCGACCTCGAAAAGGCTCAGTTCGCTACCGAAGACCCGATTGCCGAAATGAATATCGATCCCGACAGAGTGATCGCTTGTCCCCTCACAACTATGGTTAAGGACTGCCTCAAAGATTCGGGTATGGACAACAAGAGCGTCCTCAAATGCCGCAATATGTTCGCCCTCGGATTGGTGTGCTACCTTTTCGACCGCGACCTCAATATCGCTTTCAATTTCCTCAAAGAAAAATTCGCCAAGAAACCCGGCGTGGCTGAGGCTAATATAAAGGTGATTCAGGCAGGTTACGACTACGGTCACAACACTCACTCGTCGGTAGCAAATGTTTACCGCATCGAATCTAAGGAAAAAGTTAAAGGTCGCTATATGGACATAACTGGCAATAAGGCAACCGCTTACGGACTTATCGCCGCTGCCGAAAAAGCAGGTTTGCGCCTTTATCTCGGTTCGTATCCTATCACCCCCGCCACCGACGTTCTTCACGAACTTTCTAAACATAAATCGTTGGGTGTTACCACAGTACAGTGCGAAGACGAAATTGCCGGATGCGCATCTGCCATTGGAGCATCGTTTGCTGGTGCTTTGGGTTGCACATCTACATCAGGTCCCGGAATTTGCTTAAAATCAGAGGCTATGAACTTGGCTGTGATTTTGGAACTTCCGTTGGTGGTATTAGACGTTCAGCGTGGTGGTCCTGCCACAGGATTGCCCACAAAATCAGAGCAGACCGACCTTTTGCAGGCTCTCTACGGACGTAACGGCGAATCTCCGATGCCCGTTTTGGCTGCCACCTCTCCCACCGACTGTTTCGACGCAGCATTCGACGCCGCAAAAATCGCTCTCGAATATATGACTCCCGTTGTGCTCCTCACCGACGCATACGTGGCTAATGGTAGCGCGGCTTTCAAACTTCCTGATTTAAAGGATTATCCCGAAATAAAGATTCCTTACGTTCCCGAAGAACTCAAAGGCAAATGGACTCCCTATATGCGCAACGAAAACGGTGTAAGATATTGGGCAGTACCGGGTCGCAAGGGTTTCACACATATTCTCGGCGGTTTGGAAAAAGACAACAAAACCGGCGCAATTAGCACCAACCCTGAGAACCACGACCTTATGTGCCGTCTCCGTGCTCAGAAAATCGCCAACATCCAAGTGCCCGACCTCCAAGTAGAGGGCGACCAAGATGCCGAACTCCTAATCGTTGGATTCGGAAGCACTTACGGACACCTTCACGCCGCAATGGACGAGATGCGTGCACAAGGCAAAAAAGTTGCGCTCGCACAGTTCAAATACATCAACCCGCTGCCCAAAAACACAGCCGAGGTGTTGAAAAAATTCAAGAAAGTAGTTGTAGCAGAGCAGAACCTCGGACAGTTTGCCGGATATCTGCGTATGAAAATCGACAATTTCGTTCCCTTCCAATTCAACGAAGTAAAGGGTCAGCCCTTTGTAGTGAGCGAACTTGTAGAAAACTTCAACCAAGTGTACAACAAATAATTAACCTTTAAAAGCGAAAATTAAAATGAGCGAATATACACAAGCAGATTTCAAAAAAGGACAACCGAGATGGTGTCCCGGCTGCGGCGACCACTTTTTCCTCGCCTCTTTGCAAAAAGCAATGGCCGAAATTGGCGTTGCTCCCGAAAACACAGCAGTAATTTCAGGTATCGGATGTTCGAGCCGTCTGCCCCACTATATGGCCACTTACGGTATGAACACCATCCACGGACGTGCTGCCGCAATTGCCACAGGATGCAAGGTATCTAACCCTAAACTATCTGTATGGCAGATTTCGGGCGACGGCGACGGTCTCGCAATTGGCGGCAACCACTTTATCCACGCCAACCGCCGCAATATCGACCTTAAAATGATTCTTCTCAACAACCGTATCTATGGTCTTACCAAAGGTCAGTACTCTCCCACCTCGCCCCGTGGATTTGTAAGTAAATCAAGTCCTTACGGCACAGTTGAGGATCCGTTCCGTCCGGCAGAACTTTGCTTTGGCGCACGTGGACATTTCTTTGCCCGCGCCGTTGCCACCGACCCCACCGGCACAGTAGACATTCTCAAAGCCGCTCACGCACACAAGGGAGCAGCCGTTTGCGAAATTCTCCAAAACTGCGTAATTTTCAACAACGGCACTCACGACTCGGTTTACAACAAGGAAGGACGCGCCAAAAACGCCATCTACCTCCAACACGGCAAACCGATGCTCTTTGGCGAAAACAATGAGTTCGGACTTATGCAAGAAGGCTTCGGCATCAAGGTTGTGAAACTTGGCGAAAACGGCATCACCGAAAAGGACATCCTCATTCACGATGCTCACTGTGAGGACAACACCCTCCAACTCAAACTCGCTTTGATGGAAGGACCAGATTTCCCGATTGCACTCGGTGTAATCCGCGACGTTGAAGCCCCCACCTACGACGACGCTGTAAACGCCCAAATCGAAGAAGTAAAATCAGCAAAGAAATACCACAACTTTGCCGAACTCCTCGAAACCAACGACATCTGGGAAGTTAAATAGCATTTAATTGTTTCCATAATTCATATCAAAAGCGGTGTGCGAAGTGATTTCGAACACCGCTTTTTGTTGGAATAAGTGGTGATTTTGGAGGGGGGGAAAGTGGAATAAGTGGTGATTTTTAGGGGTAATAATTTGGAATAAGTGGTGATTTGATGAGATATAATATCATCCCATTCTTATTATTCAATGTACAATACCGTAGAAACCATTTTTTACAAAAATCAAACATTTAAATCCATATTTTTTACAAAAACTCCATCCACCTCTTGAATTATTCTCTCACCGCCTATTTTGTTTGATAGTAAATTTTCCTTACCTTTACCCCCTAAACATTTCAAAAATTACTATTATGCAAAACAATTACACTCCTTCGCCCGAGCGTTACAACTCAATGATTTACAATCGTGTGGGAAAAAGCGGATTAAAACTGCCGGCGGTGTCGCTTGGGTTGTGGCACAATTTCGGAACCAACGACAGTTTCGACAATATGGTGGAGATGTGCACCACGGCTTTCAACTTGGGTATCACGCATTTCGACCTTGCCAACAACTACGGTCCTGAATACGGTGCGGCAGAAACCAATTTTGGCAAAATTCTCAAAACTACTTTCTCGGGTTTGCGCGACGAACTTGTGATTTCTACCAAGGCGGGTTATGATATGTGGCCCGGTCCTTATGGTGATTTCGGCAGCCGCAAATATCTGATTGCCAGTCTCGACCAAAGTCTTAAACGTCTTGGCTTAGAGTATGTTGATATTTTTTACCACCACAGAATGGACCCCGAAACACCGTTGGAGGAGACTATGCTCGCTCTCGATCAGATTGTCCGCTCGGGAAAAGCCCTCTACGTAGGTATCTCAAACTACGATGGAGCCACGTTTGCCCGCGCAACTTCTATTCTGCAACAACTCAACACACCTTTTATTATCAACCAAAACCGTTACAGCATTTTTGACCGAACCATCGAGCACAACGGTCTAAAAGATACTGCCCGCAAACTTGGAAAGGGAATTATTGCGTTTTCGCCTCTTGCTCAGGGACTTCTAACCGAACGTTACCTTAATGGAATACCCAACGATAGTCGCGCGGTAAAGAGTGGCGTTTTTTTAAAACGTGAGGATATTACCCAAAATGTTCTTGCTAAAATTCAGGCACTCAACGTTATAGCCCAACAACACGGCTGCACACTTTCGCAAATGGCATTGAAATGGATTCTCAAAGATTCCGACCTTACCAGCGTTCTCATTGGTGCCAGCAAGCCCTCACAAATAGCCGAAAATGCCAAAATTATTGATATAGCACCACTTTCAAAGGAAGAATTGGAGGCGATAGATAGAATTGTGTTGCAATAAGTTGATTAATAATTGATTACATATCAAGGCAGAAAAAAATTAATTATTATTCTGCCTTGTTTTTTGGGGGCTAAATAATGAATAACTAAATGATAAACAGCGATAAAACTAAATTATTAACTTAGATATTCTCGACTATTGCCTTTTGATTTATCTTTTATAAAGTGCACATGTTACAAATACCTTAAACGGAATCGCAACTGAAATACCAATGATAGTGCTCCATAATATAATATCCAAGAGAAATGAAGTCAATGTTGTAGCAATCACTATTTTATAATTAGCGAATAATAACTTTCGAGATTCTTTTAAACTTTTACCAATATTTTCAGTCCGATTGTCCATTAAATAAAAAGGTACAAACATATAAATATATGGAATTATAATACATAAAATAACCAATATAAAAAAGATATTTTGGTATAAACTTACATCTACTGTTTTACCCAAATTAATGTACAGTATTACAATCATTATACATCCAATAGAAAAAATAAAACCTTTGGATACTATTATACCAAAACCACCAATGCAAGAATATGCTCCTATTGTCTTGTCAAATCTATTAAAAATCAAACGAAAACTAAATGCTCTTAGGTATGATTTTATAAATAAAGATGCCAAAATATATCCCACACATATAAAAATGAATATCACTATCATTAACAACGCACAAGGCGCACAATCCTCAGGACCTTCCGTAGATTCCGCTAATGCATATAAGGCTAATGCAGGCAACAAATACCCACATAGGCATATTATAGTTAATTTTAACCAACAAGTTTTAAACTGTTGCCATGCTTCTGAAAAAATATCTTTAACTTCTAAAATTTTCATTATATATATTAAAATATTGCACCAATATAAACTATATCACCCCCACGGGTACAATCTTATTTCTTGCATCCAATGGGCAGACCATTGGTGAGAGGCATATCACTGCACCATCGCCCGCGGTTTCTTGAAATGTGGACAGCACATTGAAATTTTTTAATGCTGCATTGCCGGGTGATGTATTTTTCTTAATCTCTATGGGATATATTGTTCCGTTTTCTAAAATCAAAAGGTCGATTTCGGCACCAGTGTTGTCGCGATAGTAGAAAAAACGGCTGCGAACGTTCTTGCCACAATTGGTATACTGTTTTATCAACTCCGTAACTACGTAGGTTTCAAACATTGCGCCCGCTACCGCCGACGATTCCAATGCTCGTGCATTGTTCCAAAGACTAAGGTAACACGCAAGTCCTGTATCCATACAATATAGTTTAGGACGCTTTACAATGCGCTTTACAATATTGCCCGAATAGGGACTCAACAAATATACCAAGCCTGAACTTACAAGCAACGATAGCCAACGGTCTGCCGTTTTTTGGTCAATTCCGGCATCTTGCGCTATGTTTGATAGATTCACTTCTTGTGCGGTTCTGGCTGCCACACACGATATAAATTTAAGAAATTCAGACTCTTTCTTAATTTCTGTAAGGTCGCGAATGTCGCGTTCAATATAGGTTTGAACATAACTTCCGCAAAATGTTTCAGGTGAAAGAGAATTATCTATAATCATCTGAGGCATAGAGCCTTTGAATATTTTATCGAATACCGTAGTTAATGTTTCGTTTGATTCAATTGAAAAATTATTGGTTGGTAAAAAGGGGATTTCATTTTTGCCAAGAATTTCGTTGCGACTGAGCCCATAAAGAGGCGTTACCGCAGCACGTCCAGCCAACGACTCACTAACGTTTTTCATCAAATGAAACATCTGCGAACCTGTTAGAAAATACTGACCATTGCGTTTATCATTGTCCACTCGGATTTTTATAAGTGGCAGAAGTTCAGGTGCATACTGAATTTCGTCGATAATCACCGGTGCAGGATATTGCTGCAAAAATAATTCCGGGTCGGTTTTGGCAAGGTTTCGCAACATTGGATAATCTAAGGTAACGTACTTGATACCGTCGATATGGTTGAATGTCTGTTTAATAAGCGTAGTTTTACCTGTTTGCCGTGCACCCGTAACCACCACCACAGGAAAATGCTGCGACAAATATAATAGGTGTTTCTCAATTGTCCGTCGAATGTAAGCCATTGTGTATTATATTTTTTGCAAATATACATACAAATTCGGAATACCATGCGGAATTTGTAAGAAATTTTTCAAAAAAAATCATACAAATTCGGAATAGCATTCCGAATTTGTATGAATAATCTTCCCTCTATTTCTTATATCCTACCGGATGGTTGAGTATAGCATTTTGAGAATCAGTGAGTTTTAATTCTTTTTTCAAAGCATCTTTGTCCATAGTGGCGCGGGGAACGGTGCAAAGTCCTAATGCTTCACATGCTAAATCAATGTTCTGACTTACATAGCCGGCATCAATTGCGCCCGAAATTGTTGGTCCATTGGTACTTCCGCCGCGAAATTTGGCATTGTCGGTTACGATAACAAGGCTGATGGGGGCATCGGCTGCAAATGCCTGTGCTGAGGCTACCGATTTACGCAAGTCTTTGTCGGATACTTTTTGAAGTGTATTGTCCTTAGCCACATAGAGATACGCACCATCTTTGCGGCAAACATATACGGTAATGTCCTGAGCGTTAATGGCTGTGGGAGCGGTCAAATGTCCGTCGGGACGGTTGATACCTACGGCAGCCCATAGCAACTGGCTAAGTTTCATATCGTCAATGTCTTTGGTGCTGTATTCGCGCACCGATTTGCGTTGTTGCAATGCCTGATAGAGGGTCATCGAAACGTTTTTGTCGGGTTCGGGCAGTTTGACATTTTGCGCCGATACGAAAAAAGTGGTTGCCATAATTAAGCAAGAGGTTAAAAAAAGTTTTTTCATTGTTGTTACTTAAATTAGTGATTATGTGAATTTTAAATTGTGTTAGTTTGAAAATGTATCAAGCGTTTTGAACATTGTTTTAAAATATTCCGACATATTCACGGCAGAATCGTAAGCCTCTTTGTATTTGGCTGTTACAGTGGCTCCGCTATACTCTTGGGTGAAGGTCTTGTCTTCTTCTTTTTTGCGTTTTACAATCACCTTGATAACCCCCTTGGCATCAAAATAAAAACGGTTTTCATATACCTGAAAATCATCATCATAGCCTCGTTGATAGATAAATTCGATTTTGCCTTTTTCGTTGTAGAGGTATTCTTCGTAATAATCTCTCGCAGCCCAATTGTAACTATATGTTACATACCAAATTGACTTTTGAACATTACCGGGATTCATATCTTCCTCGTCTTCAAAATAATAAAATGTAGCCGAAACTTTGTGAGGTCCCGAACCTGCCATCATCTGTTCTGTAACCACCTGAAACCTGTTTGTAGGCGGATATTCAGGGTCGTTCATCATTTTGGCGTGGTTCATAGCCTCTGAATAATCTTTGCGGATAGATTCTAATGTTTGCGAAAATGCAGATGCGCAAAATAATAATGTCAGTAAAGTAAAAAATATTTTTTTCATA
>JAFPYT010000167.1 GCA_017394445.1 Bacteroidales bacterium
AAGGGCGTGAAGAAAATCCTGAAAGACATCCGCCAAGAAGGATACTACGCCGCGCCAAGCATGAC
The DNA here is from genome assembly GCA_017394445.1 of Bacteroidales bacterium. Classification (GTDB taxonomy): domain Bacteria; phylum Bacteroidota; class Bacteroidia; order Bacteroidales; family UBA3824; genus UBA3824. The sequence continues at coordinate 66 of JAFPYT010000167.1, forward strand.
AGCCGCCACCGATTGTTTTGGCGACGACTACAAAGCCAAGCACATCGCCTTCCTCAACGGACTAATCGAACATAAGGACAAGCAAATGTTGCGGCTTCTCGACGTAATGAACGACATGTCGTTGCAAATCAAAGACCTCAAAGCCGCCAATGCCGCCACCACAGAAACAGCCGCACCAAAATCGCTGCCGTTTCCCGATGCAGTAAGGATTTTGTGCAGGGCCGAGTTGCTGGGCAGCCCTGTTACCGTGTTCGGCACTAAGGACAATCCGCTGTTTACCCCCAAGGAGATTGCGGACTTGTTCGGCATCAAGACACCGAAAACCATGTTGAACTACGTCAGCGACGGCAACAAACAGAAATTGTACAACCCCACACGCATCTTCGGCGGAATGCCGACATGGTTCATCAACAAGGCAGGTCTCGACGAACTCGCCTACCGCTACGCCTATTGCGGCGGCGTGGTGGATGCCGACGAGTTGGAGAGCGACATCGACGCATTGATGCAGAAGATACAGAGCAAATAAGCGCAACTCCATTACTGAATACAAAAAGGGAAACGACAAACGCCGTTTCCCTTTTTGCTTTACAAACTCCAATCCACCTTTTTAAGCGAGTTTTCAATCCTTGTTTTGCTCTGATGGATGTAAATCATCGAGGTTTTAAGGTCTGAATGGTTCATCAGCTCCTTTATCAAATACGGATCTTGCGTTTTTTCTGCCAACATAGTGCCGAATGTGTGTCGGCTGCAATGGAACGTTAGCGGAAAATCCAAATTCAGCAGCATACCAATCACCTTTAAACATCGGTTGATATGTTGGTCGGTGTGCGTTGGGAAAATCTTGTCGCGGTATTTGTTAACGTATTTGTCGATTATGTTCACCGCCTTGCCGTCAAAAAGTATATGAAGTGGTATATTCTGTTTTAGTTTTTTTGTTTTCAACTCTCTGATATTGAGGTAAACGCCATCGCCCGAACGCACGATGTCGGTTTGCCGTAGGCTTATCATATCTGAAAACCTCAGCCCGGTATAGCACGAAAACAAGAACATATCCTTTACTGTAATCATATTGTCGGGCACGTTGAGTGTTTGCAATGCCGCCAACTGTTCCCGCTCCAATGCCCGGCGCACCGAAGGTATTTTTTTTACCTGAAAACTAAGATACGGATTTTGATGCACCTGCAAATATCCGTCCCTTATGGCAGCGTTGATAAACATTCTTAATACCTGATGTCGCTTAGCCACAGTGTTTTGGTGTATGTTGAGCGAATAAAGGTATTTGTCGAAATCGCGCACAAACTTTAAGTTGATTTTATCAAAATGAAAATCGCCTTTTGCAAAATCGTGTAGATTGTTGATAACTGTATGGTAAAGGTTTTTCGATTTGTAGCAGGTGTTTCGTTCGTCGGATTCTTTGTTAGCAAACTCCAAAAACATTGGAACGTGTCCCGTGTTTTCGTCGGTGATGTCGGCAACTGTGTAAGGTTTCATTTTAGCAATAAGGTCTACTTCGCGTTGTTGCAGGTGCGAAACATATTGAGATATTACAGCGTTGATGTGCGCCGCCTTTGGGTGGTTGGTTACACGCTGATTGGCTGCGTCCCACTGATTGTCTGATATGCGGAAGCCTGTACTTTTGTATTGCCGTTTGCCTTCGTGAAAAATTGATATTTCAATCAACGACAAGCCTTGTTTGTCGGATTGTTTCTTACGGTTGAAAATAACATTGAATTTTGCCATAACTATTTGCTTTAAAATCGTTTGTTTGGTAGCAACTACGGTAGCACCGTTGGTATCATCTACGGTAGCAAAATTATTGGCAAAGTATCATTTTTGCAAACTAAATAACTGGGTTATTGGTGTAAATCGACAACAAAAAACGCCTAATATTTAGCATATTAGGCATATATTTGGCTTATTTAAAAAATAAGCAAGTCGGGGCAGAGAGATTCGAACTCTCGACCTTCTGCTCCCAAAGCAGACACGCTAACCGGACTGCGCTATGCCCCGAATACTTTTGCTGATTTTTAAAAGAAGCGGAGAGGGAGGGATTCGAACCCCCGGAGGTGTTACCCTCGTCGGTTTTCAAGACCGGTGCATTAAACCGCTCTGCCACCTCTCCGAGTTATTGTCTCTGTTTTTTTGACGGTGCAAAAGTATAACCTTTTGATTAATTCCCCAAATTTTTTGATGTTTTTTTTGTTATTTTACTAAAAAAAAAATAAGTATCTGTAACTGAATATAATATAAAACAAAAAAACGAGGCTTAGATTCGTTATCTTAGCCTCGTTTGTATTTAGGTTTGCTTATGAATTACAATTTGATGTTGTCAAGCACGTTTCGATAGTATTTTTC
>JAFPYT010000168.1 GCA_017394445.1 Bacteroidales bacterium
ACTTTCTCAGCCGCTTGTCTATGTTAATTTCTTTCGCTATCTTTACGCCAAATTAAAAACAAAACATACGAAACAGAAATAAATATAAACTAACATATTAAAACATTGGGCTTTACGCTCTTAACTCTCCAATCGAAAAGGTCCGGAAAACTGATTTGTAAGTGAGAGTAAGTCGCGAATGGTTCACGCTGTACACGCGTGAGCCGTTTCGTGCTTATTTACTTACAAGGCAATTTTCCGGACGCCCTCGATTGAAGTAAGCACACCAAAGAAACGGCTTCACGCTTTTTTTATGCTTATTATTAAAGGTGTGATGCCCCAAAAAATCACACGACTATGGACGAAAACTTTCACATGGGCAAACTAATCCGCGCAGAACTCGACCGTCAGGAACATTCGGTGTCGTGGTTTGCGCGAAAGGTTCAGACAGAATATTCCAACTGTTTTTATATCTTTAAAAGACAGATAGTTGACGTTGACCTCCTGATGAGGATAAGCGTTGTATTACAACATAACTTCTTTATCGAAATGTCGGAATATATGAACGGTATAATAAAAGATTCAACAGATGTATTGAAAAATAACCAATAGTTGTATTGAAAAAGTATCAATAGTAAAGTGTTGGAGATTTGGATGTGGCAGTGTAACTTTGTGGATGTAGAAACGGAGAAATCAACCGCCGGGAAAAGGGTGATACTAACAACATAAAATCTCATTAGTTATGGCAAACAATCTATACAAGATTACGACCAAACGCTCGCAGACAAAAAATGGCGAACACATTGCCAAGGATATGGAAGTTGAGATTGTTACCTCAAACTCATCTCTACCATTGGCAACGCAGGAGAACAGGCAGAAAATCGTTGAGGCCTTCAAAAACAAGTACGGAATCGATATGAAGAAAGCAAACGCACTTAGCATCATCGATTTAAACGTTGAGAAAGTGTCATAAAAGCAAACGGAGAAAACCGAAACGCCGAAAAGGAAGTAGGGAACAATTAAATACGTTCAAAAAATGAAAGAAAACGTTAATAATCAGAAGCCGGCTTACAAAGCACCTGTTGTTTATGGTGTGAAAGAATCCGAAGTAACCGCTATGGCTGCAAACCGCTATCAAGGTTCAAATATTTGCTGCGCCTGCACCGGACACGGCACTTCAAGAGGTTAACAGCATTTTTAACCACAGAGACACTTGTCATAGATACTAACAAAGTATTTATGACAAGTTTTTAATTCTGTACCAAATATGTTCTATAAGTTAAGTAAATTTGTTTTCGTCAGAAACGTCAATAATTATATGCAAATTGTTGACAAGAGGAATGACAGCGAATTGATTGGCGATTACTCGTCGTATCTGTTCGTCAAACACCTTGATTATCAACCACTGCATATTGATAAAATTGTTGAAAAAATCATCTCTGAATTTGGAGACGGTATAGACATTTTGACCGTCAAACAAGATGCCGTACAATTATTTGACAGGTTGTCGGAATTTGGTTTAGTACAAAAAAGCGACGTACATAACGGCTTTGAGGACAGAGAAATACAAAACACAGCAACAAAAGTTCTGTTGCCAAAGGACGAGTTGGATAAGTATTTGGACTTAAAAAATCAATCACCCTTATTGCAAAACATCAACGTCGAAATAACCCAAAGATGCAACGAGAGGTGCTTGCATTGCTATATTCCGCACGAAAACAAAAATATAACTATGAGAGACAACGATTTCTATAACATTGTAAATCAATGTGTAGAAATGGGAACCGTTGTCAATTTCAGGCTAACAGGTGGTGAGTGTATGAGCCATCCATCCTTCAAAAATTATATAAAATACGTGAAGAACAAAGGCTTTGCATTAGGTTTGTTAACAAATCTTACTCTGTTGGACGATGAAATCATAGATATATTACGCGCGGGGACTTTGCCCAATGTTCAGGTTTCGTTATTTTCAATGAACCCTGAAATCCACGATAAAATCACAGCGGTAAGAGGTTCTTTCGCAAAGACAATCAATAATATAGAGAAATTAGAAAAAGCCGGCATCCAAGTTTCCATTGCAACACAAGTAATGGAAATCAACAAAGATTGCATTGAAGATTTGTGTAAATACACAAAGAATCACGGTTTCAATTTACGTTGTGATTGGACAATAATTGCAAAAGAAGACAGAAACAACGACAACCTTTCGTGTCGGGTGCGCGATTTGTCAACATACAAAAACATCTGCAAATTAAAGTTGCAATATACTGATGGTTACAAAGACGAATTGCGCGACGAATTGGCTCGTAAGCCCAAATCAGAAACAACGCATTTGTGCAATGCCGGAACGAATGGACTATATATTGACACGAATTTGAAAGCGCATCCCTGTCCGGGTTGGGATTTGATCGTAGGCGACTTAAATAAAGAATCGTTATCGCACATTTGGAAAAACTCTGCAATGTTGCAAAAAGTCCGTGACGTTGTGTTGAGGGATTTCCCAAAGTGCGCTAAGTGCGACATCAGAAATCTTTGCTCAATTTGTATGGCGCAGGCGGATTTAGAAAACACGGCAGAAAACTTTAAGTTCGAAATGCCTGAATATGTGTGTGATATGTACAAAGTGATTTACGGAACAATAATGGATGAAGTGTTTGAAAAATAATAAAAAATGGAAATAATTGTATTAAAAGGCGAACAAAACGCACGGAAGACAACAACATTGAAATTGTTGTATTCAAAATTGAAACAGAAAAATGAGAAGGAAATGAACCAATTTCAATACATTGATTATAACAATTTGGATTTCTTTGATGTTCTTGTTATAAAAGGCAAATTAGTTGGCATAATAACATTTGGAGATTGTTTCGCTATATTGATTAAATTTGTATTTATCTTGATAGAGATGAAAGTTGACATTATCATTTGTGCGTGTTCTGACACCGATTATCAAGATGATAGCGTTGAAATGTATAAAGCATTTGATAAACTATGCACAGACAATTCTCTTACTAAATATGAGTTTGAAATGAAAAAAGATAAATCTAGTGTAAAAAACAAGACGGCACAAAAATGTAGCGAAATTATATCTAAATTGGAGGATTTGAGTTGTCTTCCAAAAAGACAATGTAATTAAAGATGGCATTTCCATCTAATCTCCTCTTTTTCAAAAAGGCAAATGTCAATATACAAATATCGTCCAAACTTTAAGTCTCAATTTAGAAGTCACTTGTAAGAATATCAATACAATCCCGCGATGTCGCAATTTGCGACATCACCCAAAAATCTTATTCCCACTCCACCAAAATCTTAAACACCTTGCCTGGTGTATCGCTCCAAGTCTTCAACGCTTCGGCGGCTTGGCTTGTATCTCATTTCGGGCTTTTGGGGAAGTATTGGGGAAGTTTACTGCCCCAATACTTCCCAATGGCCGCCCTTATCGGAACCGATGCGGTTTATCAACTTTCCTCTCATCGCTTCTATGTTTTTGCTAACAGCATTTCCACTAATGCCAATATTATCAGCCATTTCTGTCTTGGTAATATAAGGGTTAGCAAGTATCAAACGCAATATACGAATGCGGTTTTCTGTCAATTTAATACCCTCTGTCTGCCCTTTTTCTATCAACTTTTCTATCAACTTTTCTATCAACCCACGGCTTTGAGGGTTGATTAAAAAAAGTATTGTCCAAACTTGATGTCGCAAATTGCAATTTCAAGTTTAGACAACACTTGTCTGAATATCAATAATATGCAGTGATGCCGCAATTTGCGACATCACCAAAATCATTTTATTCCCACTCCACCAAAATCCTAAACACCTTGCCCGGTGCATCGCTCCAAGTCTTCAACGCTTCGTCGGCTTGATTAGGCTCAATGATGCGGCTGATGAATTTTTCGATGGGGGCGTTGGCGTTGGTGAGGTATTTGATAACTGCCTCAAAATCCGATGGATTGGCATTGCGCGAACCCATAATGTCGAGTTCCTTCTTTACAAAAAGGCTCGTGGTG
>JAFPYT010000169.1 GCA_017394445.1 Bacteroidales bacterium
GATGTAGTAAATCAATTCTTGCTCAAAACGATTGCGGTCTACGTCTAAACCTTTGAGTTCTTCAAACCTTGCAGCAATTCTTTCTTTGATTTGTGCAACACGCTGTTTTTCAAACGGTTCTACACGCGACAAATAATCCAAAATCAAGTTGGTGCGTTTAACAAAATCGCCTTTGAGGTTTTGACCTTCTTGTGTGCGGAAATTGTCTAACGCGTCTACTGCCTTGATAAGCAATGCTTTAACAAACTCCCATTCGTTTTCGTCGAGCGGTTCGGGGTCGTTGCGTAGCACGTCAGGAAAACGCAAAAGTGTGGTAAACAACTGTGTTTGGTCAGGTTTAAAGTTAAGACGGTCAGTGATTTGCGACATCGTATTAAAGTACGACGCCAACAATTCTTCGTTAACCTTAACAGCCTCGCCGCCCGAAACCACCGTGATGGTGAGCGAAAAATCAATTTTTCCGCGTTCGAGCCTCTCGCCTATTATTGAGCGCATTTCAAGTTCGCGCTCTTTGTAGTTGGCAGGCAGTTTTGTGTTGATATCCAAACTTTTACCGTTGAGCGACTTAATTTCTATTTCGTAGTTTTTTCCGTTGAGGATTGCGGCAGCCTTGCCGAATCCCGTCATCGATTTCATCATCGGAATTATCTGTTTTATAATAACTTACTAATTATTTACCCCAATTTTCGGGATTCTGACGCCATTCCAAAAGTTTGGGAAGCATCTCTTGTTTTACATAGCCGGTTTCTATTGCCAACTCTATCAGCGAGTTATAGTTGCTCAATGTATAAAGTTTGCAATTTGCCTGCTCAAAACTTTGAGTAGCAACAGGAAATCCGTATGTAAAAATAGCCATCATAGCCTGCACGTCGCACTCTTTTTCGCGAAGGGCCGAAACGGCTTTGAGGCTGCTCATTCCGGTAGAAACGAGGTCTTCTATCACTATGGTTTTCTGACCTTTATGGCAAATTCCCTCCACTTGGTTTTCAAGACCATGAGTTTTGCTGCTGCTGCGCACGTACACCATCGGAAGGTCGAGTTCGTCCGCCACCAAAGCACCCACAGCGATAGCACCCGTAGCCACGCCTGCGATAAGTTCGGTGTCGGGATACTTAGTCTTAATCATTTCGGCGAACTTCTTTTTGAGAAAAGTGCGCACCTGAGGATAAGACAAAGATTTGCGATTGTCGGTGTAAATAGGTGATTTCCAACCCGATGCCCACGTAAACGGCGATTCGGGACTAAGTTCTACGGCCTTGATGTCGAGAAGGTATTTTGCCACTTGGCGGTCGGTTTCTAAATGTTCCATTGCGTTGTAAAGTTATTTATTACGCCCACCGTCACACCTTATATAATAGACATAGGCGGCATCAGCGCATATTTTTTGCGCAAATATATAAAATGGTTTTGGAAAACCATAATTTCCAGAATATTTTTTTAAATTTGCAAAAGAAACAAAACCAATTTATATGGAAACTTGCAGATACCCAAAAATTCAATATTGCAGCTGAGATACCATTGAAAAAAAATATCAAAAAAAGAATACACCGTATCTTTTTTATCCGTATATTTGCTCAATATCATAATTAACAACATAAAATTTATTAATATGAAAAGTATACACAAAAAAATGATTGCTGAATGTATTGGTACATTCACATTGGTATTCGGCGGATGCGGCACAGCCGTGTTTGCTGGTGGTTCGGTAGGCTTTCTCGGCGTTGCAATCGCGTTTGGCCTCACAGTAGTGGCTATGGCTTACGGCATCGGACACATTTCGGGCGCACACCTCAACCCTGCAGTATCTTTCGGTTGCTATGTCAACGGACGTATGACAGGCAAAGAGATGGGCAGTTATTGGATTGCGCAGATTATCGGCGCAAGCTTGGCAGCCGCAATCCTTTGGATGATTGTTAAATGCACAGGCTCTACTCCAGGTGATTTTGCAGCCAACGGCTATGGAAGTGAATTTTACAAAGGCGCAGCAGGTTATGCCAACTGCGATGCTGTAGGCGCTTTCATTATCGAAATGGTATTGACCTTCATCTTCTTGATGGTTATCCTCGGCAGCACCGACAGTAAAGGCGCAGGACTTCACGCAGGATTGGCAATCGGTCTTACTCTCGTACTTATCCACTTGATTAGCATTCCGTTGACCAACACAAGCGTTAACCCCGCTCGTTCGTTTAGCCAATGCTTATTCTCCGAAAACGCTTTGGCTTGGAAACAGTTGTGGTTGTTCTTTGTGGCTCCCCTTTGCGGCGCAGGTCTCGCAGGATTGTGCTACAAACTTTTCCAGAAAGATAGCAAATAATTAGCAATAATAAAACAATAGAAAACCCCGTGCAACTTAGTGTTTCACGGGGTTTTCTATTGTTATTTTGGTGTATTCAACTTAAAATTTACGAATGGCTGAAATATCCAAGAGCCATCATAAGTTTTTCGGATTCGAGTTTTAAGTTATCCGACTTAGATGCCATCTCCTCCGAAATGGAGGCAAACTGCTGAGTAGAAACATTAAACCGCTGAACGGCAGTATTGATTTGAGCTCCGCCCGAAGCCTGTTCTCTACAAGCGGCGGCAATCTCCTTAACGAGCGATGTGGTGCGTTCGATATCGGGAAGCACACGGGCAAATGCGTCACTCGTTTGTTTTGATACGTTTCTACCGTCAGAGCTAACAGCATCTATCTCTTTGGCTGCCAACGCACAACGTTCGGCAAGTTTGCGCACTTCGGCTGCCACCACAGCAAAACCTTTGCCGTGTTCGCCTGCTCGTGCGGCCTCTACAGCAGCATTCAAAGCAAGGATATTGGTTTGGAAAGCGATTTCGTCGATAATAGAAATTTTTTCGGCAATCTCGTTCATAGCGTGAATCGATTTATTGGCGGTTTCGCTATAATCTGCAATTGTTTTAGAAGCGGCGAGGGCAATTCTTTCGGTTTCGAGAGCATTGTCGGAGTTTTGCTGAATCGACGACGCCATCTCCTCAACCGACGAACTTACCTCCTCGGCCGAAGCAGCCTGATCGCTTGCCGAATTGCTCATCAGAGTGCTTGCGCGGTTCATTTCGTCGGATGTTCCTGCAATAGCCGTAGCACTCTCGGTGATAGAATCCACAATCATTTTCAGATTATCCGAAAGGTCGCAAATGGCATTGTTGAGCGTTCCCACTTCGTCTTGATTAGGCGAACGCTCAGTAGATACTTTAAGGTTGCCCTGAGCAAGACGGGTGGCGCGGTCGATAGCTTTTTTGAGCGGCTTGATTGTACGGTTAGAAAAATCGTGGAAAGCAACAAAAAACATAAATGCGGCAATTAACAAACCGATAATAATACTCTTTCGCGACGAAGCCACCGACTCTTCCAACGACTGCGATGTGGCTTTGATTACACGTGCGGCATTGGTTTGCAAGGTTGCAGCCGATGTACTGATTTTTTCGCGAAGGGCAGAACCTTCTGAAATATCTGTTGCGCCATTGCTGTTGAGGGTGCTGTTAATCAAAGATTGAAGTTTCAAAAACGCATCCTTACAAACTTTGTATTCAGCCTTAATATCAGACTCAATATCGTTGTTACCAACATATTCTGCCAAAGTATTGATTTTGGTTTCTGCTTTGGAAATGTTTTCGGTAGCCAACGAACGGCCCTCCATTTTTTTGTCTTTGGCAAACATCGAAATGCCTTTGTATGCGGCGTTTACGTCTAATACCATAGCATCGGCGGTTTGCATAATATCTACATAGCGGTTGGTAAGTTTTTCGGCATATTCGCCCACAGTGCCTTGTTTTACAAACACATAGATAACTACCACCACAAGTGGAATAACGATTAGACTTATTCCAAAGGCTATTCGGCTCGTTAGCGAGAACTTGTTTAACTGATTTTCTAAGAGTATTGCCATAAATGATGTATTAATAGGTTTCAAAGATTTAGTACAAAGATAGTTCCAAAAGAAACAATCTTACCATAATAAACGCACAAAAAGGCGCTGAGTTTCATTTAAAACATCAATAATGGCATAACCTTTTATTCTTTTTCCTTAATAATGCCGTAACGATAAGCCTCTAATAATTTTCGCAAATTTTCGATTTGAATTTTTAGTGATGCACCTTTATCGGTATCACAAACGTGCATTCTACGATATTTAAACTCCTCTAATTGCACACGGCTGTGAATGTCGGAACCTTCTTTTACTGCACGCTCTTTGCTTTCAAATGCCTCGTGCTGAACAAGTTGCACACCGTGACTATTATATATTAAAGTGTAACCCGCAATGCCAGTGGTTTTGTGATAAGGCTTTGAAAATCCTCCGTCAATAACCAAGCGGCGACCGTCGGCACGCATTGGAGATTCGCCTTTGGTGGTGCGCACAGGAATATGACCGTTAATTATGCGCGACTTTTCGGGGTCGAGACCAAACTCTCGGAGAATATTGTCGCAAGTTTCACGCTCGTTGGCAAGTTCGTAATATGCACCTTTGTTTTCTTTTATAATTTGCTCATCGTCAATAAAATAACGTTCAAAAGTGGTCATCTTGTCCTTGTTGTAAAGGGGCGAATCAGGTCCGCACCACAAATACCACATATAGTCGAGAGCAATCTGCTTTTCGTCGCTGTGTTTTTCGGCAAAATATGCAGTGCGAATCACTTGGTCGAAACGCTCCATCAATGCCTTACCTTTGTACTTAACGCCCATAATATCAACCTCTTTGAATGATCCATCAGCATTAAGCGGAATGGCTGCGTGATAAAGCAAAATATTGTTGCGCACAAGAAACAAACTTCCGTGCGAATAGAGGCATTTCAAGTGCTCTTGCAAATTTTCGCTACTTGTAAACGAGTGATAAAGTTGATGCATAAGTTGCTCTTCCTCAGCGCTCAACTTGTATGGGTCGGCGGGGTTGATTGTTGGGAAATTATTATCTAATAATGGATACGATTTTCCATTTAAATTAATAGTATTTTTCTCAAAATCAATAAGATGCAGCAGTTTGTGATTTTCCATATTAAACTCGGGGTGACGGCTAATTATCTGACCTTCAAGTTTAAACTGAATAATAGAAATAGCCTTGTGCATCTTAGCCATCAGTTGCAACGAGCGGCTCATTCGGGTGTTTTCCTCAAATTCGCAAGCCTGAAAAACAGTGCAAGGGTCGTTGCCGTAGGTGTCGAGCGCAAATGTTGCAAGTGGCAATAAATTAATAGAATAACCCTCTTCGAGAGTCTCCACATTGGCATAACGAATCGAAATGCGCACCACATTGGCAATCAGCGCCCAATTGCCTGCCGCCGCTCCCATCCACGAAATATCGTGATTGCCCCACTGAATATCAAAATCGTGATAATTGCAGAGGGTTTCCATAATGCCGCACGCACCAGGACCACGGTCGAAAACATCGCCAACAATGTGCAGAGTGTCGATGGCAAGTTGATGAATAAGTTCGCAAATGGCAATAATCAGCTCCTCGGCGCGACCAATTTCAACAATGGAACTAATTATGGCAGAGTAATATCCTTGCTTATCTTCCTCCTCAGATTTTTCAAAAAGGAGTTCCTCGATAACGTAAGTAAACTGCGGGGGCAGATGTTTACGGATTTTAGAATGAGTATATTTTGAAGCCACCATTCGCGCCACTGCCACCACTTGAAAAATCATTGTGCGAAACCAATCGTCAATATCCTTTTCGGTTTGTTTGGCAAGGGCGATTTTTTCGGCAGGGTAATAAATCAGCGAACAAAGTTGGTCTTTGTCGCTCTGTCTCAGGTTCATACCAAATACCTCGTCTACCTTGCGACGGATAACACCCGAAGCATTTTTTAAGATATGTGTAAAGGCAGTGTACTCGCCGTGAAGGTCGGAAACAAAATGCTCCGTTCCCTTAGGCAAGTTTAAGATAGCCTGCAAGTTAACAATCTCAGTAGCCGCACTTGTAACATTCGGAAAACTCTGCGAAAGAAGTTCGAGATAACGGCGGTCTTGTATCAGTTGTTCGTGCGAATAGGTGCTCATATAATAAAGATTTTGTCGGGTCAAAGATAGGAAAAAACTACACTAATTCTATTTTGATTTTGTCATTAAAAACTTTGGCATCGCGATTCATTTCATCAATATTATCGTACTGATAATAAAGGTAAGCAATACGCTCGTTGAGATAATTGGTAATTTCGTCGCCGGGATTTTTCATAACTATTTTGTTAAACAAATGTTTTTCAAAATCATTGTCGATAGAATAAGACACAAGAGTACCGTTTCTACGTGCCATAATGCCGTGATGTCCGCAATATTTCATCTTAGGAGTATCAATTGGAAGCATTGGATTCTGACCTGTTTGAGCAAGAATATGAGCCTTTTCCCAATTAAAACCAGTATTAAGCGAACATAAGGTAAGAAACTGATTTCCAAACGGTCGGCGCATAGTTTCTATCACATAAATATGTCCGTCTTTTTTAAGATATTGCAACGCAAAAATACCATCGGCAAGGTTGAGTTTTTGAGCAATACGCTCCTCCATTTCGGTAAGGATAATTTTATCGTGGTAAAAATCATCGGCAGGGAAAGTCTCTGACTGTATAAGATACGGATTTACAACCGAATAGCAGTTGCAGCCGGTGCAGCAATAAACCTTTTTGTTGATAATGAAAGCCACAAAAGTATGTTGAGTACCTTCGATAAATGGCTCAATCACAACCACTTTGTCGCGCGAAATAGCAAAAGCATTTTCAACAGCGGTTTCGGCTTGCGAAGGATTGTCGGCACGCGAAATGCCTTTGCCGCCTGTAAGGTCGTTTGGTTTCACAATTATCGGAAATTCTTGATTTATAGCAAATTCAATGGCTTGCTGTTCGTTGTTGAAACTTGTGGAATGAGGTGAAGGTATTTTGTTTTCGTAACAGAATTTTTTAAACAACTCTTTGTGATGCAACATTTTGGCGTTGGCAAAAGTGTCGTGTCCCTCCCACCCCATTTTTTCGGCAACATAGGCGGCTGTTAGCGCACCAAAATCATTGGCGCAACTGACAATATGGTCGATATTTTCTGATTTAACTATCTGTAAAATAGCATCTTTGTCGGAATAGTCGGCATTGATATACTTGTCGGCAAACTTATGACCGCAAAGTTCGGGCATATTGCCGGTGGTAACCACGTAGAAACCAAGTTGTTTGGCAGTTTCAATCAATGGCTGTTCGCAAAAACTTCCGTTGAGAATCAATAATTTTTTCATTTTTTGAAACAATTAGCAAGTTCATTGATGCAATATTCGAGCGAAATCTGCGGACGGAAATCAGTATCACGCATAATTTTGTCTAACGACACATCCCAAATGTCGCTGTCGTAAACATCTGGCAAACCATTGAAAACAATTTTTGATTTAGAATTCAATAGCGAAACACAGAGTTTTGCAAGGTCAACATTTGAAATCCTGTTAAACGAAGAAAGATTGTAAACACCACTGCATCTGCTACTTAGCAAGGCGGAATACAAACCCGAAGCAATATCGTTTACGTGTACATAAGTCTGTTGGCGCAAACCTTTGCCATAGATTACAATATCCTTATTTTCAACAGCATATTTCACAAACGTGGGAAAAATTGTCTTAGAATTCATACCGATACCAACAGGTGCAGAAATTCGGAAACTGGCTGTTCGGATATGTTTCTGACGCATTGCGTAATCTGCCAAAATCTCCTCCATAACCTTGGTGCAATGGTAAACAGTGGGCGGACAAATTGGATGGCTTTCTGTAATTGGATGATTTACAGGATGTCCGATAACAGGGAGCGACGAAAGTTGCAAAAACGTTTCTATCTTGTTTTGCTCGCAAAACTGCAAAAGCCGCTGTGTACCAGAGCAATTGGCGCTCACCACATCCACGCAGTAAGGCTCTTTGCGCATATCAGCGGCAAGATGTATCACTGCGCCGATATGATTATCAGGCTGATAATCAAATATATCATTGGTGTCTAAATCAATATTTAAATATTTGTCAACAGTTGCCAAAGATTCTTTTTTGCGCCCAAGCCCCACCACATAGAAACCTTTTTGCTTAAAAAAATTACATATATGGTGTCCGATAAATCCGTTTGAACCTGTTATTAAAACATTCATAATCTGGCAATTATTAATAGGAAATCTTAGAAATTTAATTTTTCACGAATCACAAAAATAGGTCGTTGTTTCACTTGGTCGAAAATCTTGCCCACATACAATCCCAAAATACCGAGCATCATAAGCAAAATACCGCCCACAAACCATATCGAGAACACCGTAGAGGTATAACCCTCAACTCCGATGTTGCCTACATATTTGGCTATAACATTGAAAACCGCAAGGCAGAACGATATGAACGACATAAAAAATCCAAAACCGATAGCCATTTTCAAAGGCTTGTTGGTATTGGAAATCATCACGTCAAATGATAATGAAATCAGTTTTTTAAATGTGTAGGAACTCTTACCCTCGCCTCGGGAATCGTGCTGAACATCAACTGCGGCGGTATTGAAACCAAGATATTTGATTAGCGAGTCGAACGAACGTGCCACCTCGCCCATCTTGTTGTATTCATCGATAACAATCTTGTTGTAAACGCCGAAATTTGATATGGAACTATCTGTTTTAATTCCACTTAGCCAATCAAAAACACTATGAAAAATTTTAGAAGAAATCCTCTTAAAAAATCCATCGTGCCTTACCACCCTTCGGGCATACACAATGTCGAATCCTTCTTGGGCTTTATTATAGAGGTGTGGAATTTCTTCGGGACGGTCTTGTAAGTCGCAGTCCATCACCACTATCCATTCGCCCGAACATAACGAAAGTCCTGCGCTGATGGCATAATGCTGTCCAAAATTGCGGCTAAGGTTTATGCCTTTTACACGATTGTTGTTGGCGCATAACTCTTTGATTTTTAGCCACGAATTATCGGGAGAGGCATCGTTTACAAGTATAATCTCGTAATCGGGCGTTATGGTAGATACCGACTTACTAATCCGCTCTACAAGTTGCTCCACCATCTTTTCACCGTGGTAGACCGGCGACACAATTGACAACTGCATTTTACTTTGCATTATTTAAATAGGCATTTAAACCGTTTTGCAAATATTGTACGAAACTTTGCGGGTCGGGGTTGTAACCCTGCGGCGCAATTAGTGGTTTCTCAGGTTTCGAGGCATCCAACATCACATAATACGGTTGCGCATTTATCTGATATTTAGATATTTGCAATTCGGTATTAACCTTACCTATTGTACTATTGCCCGAAATATCTTCGGTGCGGTCGTCGGTATAGAGGGCGGCTATCACAAACTTCTGTTTCATTGTGGCAAGCACCTGATTATCAGACCAAACGTACTCTTCCATTTTGCGGCAGTTGACACATCCGTGACCCGTAAATACTATCAACAGAGGCTTGTTTTGCTTTTTGGCACACTCAACTGCCTGATTATATTCAAAATAGGCATCGATTCCGTGCGGAAGTCTAAGATGTTCGCCATAAAGCGGTTTTTCGCAAAGGGTAGACTGTGCAAACGCCTGATTAACATTACCTTGTCCCATCACAAAATCCTGGGTGGTGAGCGGCGGAATATATCCCGAAAGTGCTTTGAGCGGTGCGCCCCACATTCCAGGCAACATATAAATTGCAAAGGCAAAGGCAATTAGAGCCAAAATCAATCGCGGAACTTTGATAAACGGCACATCAGAATCGTTGGGAAGTTTTATTTTTCCCAAGAGATAAAGTCCTAACAATATGGAAGTTGCAATCCAAATAGCGAGATAAACCTCACGGTCGAGAATATGCCAATGATAGGTTTGGTCAGCAACGGAAAGAAACTTAAAACCAAGCGCAAACTCCACAAAACCAAGCACAACCTTTACAGTATTCAGCCATCCGCCCGACTTTGGAAGATTTTTCATCCATCCCGGGAAAAACGCAAACAGCGTAAAAGGCATTGCAAAGGCGAGCGAAAATCCAAACATAGCCACAATAGGCTTAACAGCATTGCCGCCGCTCGCGCTCTCTACAAGCACCGAACCCACGATAGGACCTGTACAAGAGAAACTTACAAGCACAAGCACAAACGCAAGGAAAAACGCTCCAAAAAGTCCTCCCTTGTTGCCACGGTTTTCGGCACGGTTGATAATGCCCGAAGGCATCGTTATCTCAAACATACCAAAAAACGACAGCGCAAATATCATAAACACTATGAAAAACAGAATGTTAGGCAGCCAATGGGTGCTTAGTGCGTTGAAAATACCGGCAGTGAACTCGCCACCGCCCGCCACGTTTGAAATTATTATCAGCAAAGCCACGGGCACGGTGTAAAGGGCGATAATGCTCACGCCGTAAATTATTGCGTCGAATTTATTTTCTTTTTTTAGGAAGTAGCTGACAGTCATAGGAATCATCGGGAAAACACAGGGCGTAAAAATCGCTGCCAATCCCGCAAGAAACGCTATGATAAAAACGCTCCACAATCCGCTGTCATCACTCGGCAGAGGGTCAGAACCTTGGGCAACGGTGACAGCAAGCGTATCCGACAACTGCGTATTTTCTACCTTGGCGGTATCCACACTAACAGTATCAGAATCAATTATTTCGGGCTCTGAAATATTATCCTTCTCAGTATTTTGGGAGGGAGAGTCGTTCAGAATCGGCTTTTTTTTTTCAGCCTCGGGAAGTTGCGGATTGATTTCAATCGTAAAATCCTCGTCAAACATCGAGCACATATACTCCTCGTTGCAAACCTGACCCGAAATATGTCCCGAAACCACCTGTTTTACAACCGATTTGGGCGTTACCTCGATAGTAAACTTGGCATTGCCCTCAAAAAACTTTTCGGTAACGTCGAAAATCTCCTCGTATTTTTCCACAGGTTTGGTGGCTTCGTTGATTTTAGACACCGAAGAATAGTTCTGAGGATCAGACAATTTGATTTCCAACGGTTTTGACGCACCTGCGGGATTGTAGGGCGAATAGAGGTGAAAACCAGGCTTAATAGTGGTTTCAAACACCAACACAGACTTGCCTTCCTTGTCTTGCGCCGAAAATTTCCAATTAAGGGCGTCGGATTTTTGAGCAAAACCCTGCAACGCCGTAACTATCAATACAATACAAATTACTACAAATTTCTTTGCCATAATGGTAAAAATTTTTGTCAAATGTATTAAAAATTGCATTACACCAACAAAGATGAGTATTAAAAAAGATTAATTTTGGAGAAATAAAAAATGTTTATTAAATTTGAGGCAAAAATTAAAAAAAATGACGACGTTAGAATTAAACAAACAATTAAAAACTCAGGTCAGGAAGATACACAACGATAGTTTTTCGTTGCAGTTGCTGCTAAACTACGCCAAACAACTTTCAGACAACTCTTCAAACGACAATACGTTAACTGGTAACAAATTGCGTTTATGGAATAGAACAAACATTCTTTCAAGATTATATAAAGGTTGGGACGGAGCCGAGGCGTTGCCCATCGAAAGCAAAACTATTGCTAATATGAATGGAGTTTTGAAAAAGGGATCTGATTCCGATTTTTCGGGATGGGTTCTTTTCCCAGATGACAACGGCACTCTACTACTACAATCGCAAAATAAGGATGCAAGCATAAGTTTAGGAAATTCTTTATTTTCATACGTTTACATTAAAGAAAACAATGTTGTTTCAGGTGAGAATATGAGATTTTCGGTTTCTTCTTTTTTAAATATTCTCAAATCTATAAATAATGATGCAATCTGAAAATAGTAGTTTGAGTTATGTAGATGATATTGAGAATGTTGCAAGATTGTTATTTTCTCCACTATTCATTTGCGACGGCATTCTATCTCAAAAAGCTTTTACTCTCGACAAAGATAGTAACGAAAATTATATTTCAGTCTTGCGTCCCGCAATAGACAGTTTTAATACTGATTTTGAAGGCATTAAAAAAGAAGGTAACATTTTGTACGGCTATGCTCTATTAAATGTGGGAGAAATAAGAAATTGCCACATACCATACCACAAGAAGATAGAGTTTGATGTTTTGCCACGAAATGCAGGAAAACGAAAATCGCACGCTGGTATCTTCACCACTATCAACAATACAAAAATAAAAGGCGGAATGCCTCAAACCATTGAAAGATTGTTGGCAAGATCCTTTTTGGTTAAAATAGCACAAAAAAACATCGTTCAATTTTAAAAAAAACAGGTGGCTCAAAAAGATTAAACCACCTGTTACTCAATAATATTTAATTCCTCTTACTTCACAATCACCGCTCCGCCATTGCACGGAACAGTAATCATAACTTGTTGTTTTTTAGATACTTTAATATCTTTTACAGAACCGTTTAATGCGGCATCGTCGCTGTAAAGTTTCACAGTTTCGCCGGCGGTGAGCATCGGTAGGGTGATGTTGAGTTTAAGGGTCTCTTTCTGTGCATTGATGGCGGCAATAAACCACTTATTGCCTGTGCGACGGGCAATTACAGCATATTTTCCGGGGTAGCCGTCGATAAATTTCACCTCGTCCCAAGTGGTGGGAACAGCCTTCATAAAGTCAACAGCCCATTTGGGTGCATCGGTAAGGTTGTTGGGAGCCATTGCAAAGTGCTGCACCGGACTTTGAAACAACACCGAAACAGCAAGGGCAAACACGTCGGAAGTTTTACGGGTGTTGCCGTGGATATTGTCGTAGCCGTAATGCTTGTTGAGAGTGCTTCCTCCCCAATCCATACTGCCCACGGTGTTACGTACAAATGGATGAATGGTAGCGCAGAAAGCCTCGTTGTCGCACTCGTTCTGACCAAAGGCAAGGTTCTCGCTTGCTCTAACTGCCTCGCACGCAGCAAAATTGGGGTACATTCTCTCCCATCCTCTCGGCAATGTACAGCCGTGGAAAATCACGAGCAAACCATAATCGTTGGCATCGGCAAGAATATCTTCGTAAAGTTGAAGCATCTGCTGCTTGTCGCCACCAAAAAAGTCTACCTTAATACCGCGAATACCAATGCTTTGCATCCATTTCATCTCGCGACGGCGGGTGATGATATTGTCCATAATGTTGCGAGGACCTTGCGGAGCGTCGTTCCAATAGCCGTTTGAGTTATACCAAAGATAAAGGGCAACATTTTTTGATTTTCCATAGTCGGCAAGTTCCTTGATTTTGTCGCGACCTATCTGCGTATCCCACAGAGCGTCAACGAGAACCGACTCAAATTTCATCTCAGCCGAAAAATCTATATACTTTTTCTGAATATCGTAAGTGGTGTTGCCGTCCATACCGATAATCCAACTCCACGAGCCGCGTCCATATTGGTATTTTTTCGACGGTTCGTAAAGTTGCTCCACATAGTCGAAAGCCACAGTGGTTTCCACAATATTGGCGAGAGTTTTACCCAAAGTAATTGTGCGCCAAGGTGTTGACGAAGGCAACGAAAGTCCGGGAGTTACAGAACAAAGGCCGTTCATTTCGCCCTCTTGCGGAAAGCCTATATTATAAAGTGTGCCGTTGCCGCCCATCAGTCTTGCGCCGCAGTAGCGACCATTTACGCCAGTTTCCGAAACAAGAATCCAACCCTTGTCGCCATTTTTGAACAGGCAGGGGAATGTGTAACCCTCGCCCCAGCCGTTTTTGCCAGTGGCGTCGTCAACGGTGTAATGCGTTTCGTAACTTGGCGAAGTGCGTGCAAATCCGCCCATTGGTCCCGACTGAGGACAGAGGAAAGTGGTAGTACCGTTGGCAAACTTAAATCCAGTAGCCTCTTTTTTAACCACGCAACAGAATGTAGGACGCTGAGCGTGAACAGTATAACGGAAAACCACATCGCGGTTCGACACAAAAAACTCCACGTCGTAAATCTTCTTGCCGTCTTGCGCAAATGTAAAAACGCCACCATTGGCATCCACATCGATTTTGCTTTGTTTTGAATTGCCAAGGAAATAGGTCTCTTGTTTCTTAACTTCCTTACTATCAGCAATCGACATATTTTTAGTAAAATCGCCATAATCGAGCACAAGACCGAGTGGCGAACTCTCAATAAAGTCAACTCCGCCGAGCGTTACCTTGTAAGCAGGATTTCCGCCATTGTCCGAAACGGTAACAACAATCTGACCGTCAGGACTTTTTACCTGTTTTTCAACAGCCGAGGCGGATAGCGCAACCGCCGACAAAAACAAACTGTAAATAAATTTTTTCATTTTATAATATATATTAGGTGATAGAATTTTTGGCAAATATAAGCATAAAATGGTAAAACAAAAATGCCACAAACGTATTTTTCGGCAAGAAAATTGCGGCATTTTTTTCTAAAACACATCAAAAAAATTTTGTGGTTTGAAATAATAATCCTATTTTTGGAAAAATTCAAATCCGAAACTTAATATCTAAAATATGAAACCGATAGAAGACTCTGAACTTATTCTCAACGGCGACGGAACGGTGTTTCACCTTCACCTTTTGCCCGAAAACATTGCCGACAACATAATTCTCGTAGGCGACCAAGACCGCACCGACGTGGTGGCGCAAAATTTCGACTCTATTGATTTTAAGGTGCAAAACCGCGAGTTTAAAACAATCACCGGAACCAAAAACGGAAAACGTATCTCGGTGGTTTCCACAGGCATAGGCACCGACAATATCGACATTGTGCTCACCGAACTCGACGCAGCAGTTAACATCGACCTCAAAACACGCATTCCGAAAGAGGAACACAAAACGCTAAACCTCGTAAGAATAGGCACTTGCGGTTCGTTGCAGCCCGACATTCCCGTAGGCACACCCATTGTAACAGCCATTGCCGGAGGTTTGGACGGATTACTCAACTTTTACGCTCGCCGCAACGAGGTTTGCGACCTTGAACTCGAACGCCAGTTCAACGAATTTACTCAGCGCAACAGTCTTTTGGCATCGCCTTATTTTGTAGAATCGTCGCCCGTGCTACTAAAAAAACTTGAAAAATACCGCAAAGGCATAACTCTCTCAGCACCCGGATTCTACGGTCCGCAAGGCAGAGAACTCCGCCTAAAAATCGTTGACCAAGGTATTAACGAAAAATTAGAACAATTTACATATAAAGGTTTGAAAATCAATAATTACGAAATGGAATCGAGCGCAATCAACGGTCTCGGACGTTTGCTCGGACACAACACAGCCACCATTTGTCAAGTAATTGCCAACCGCCGCTGCAAAGATTTCGGCACAGATTACCGCGTAATTATGAAAAACCTCGTCGCCGAAATTGTAGATATTCTTACCGCATAACATTATGACCGACAACGAATTAGATGCAATAATACGGCTTTTGGACGACCCCGACCCCACCGTTTACAACATCTTGGAAAAGAAACTTGTAAGCGAAGGAATCGGTGTGCTGCAACCTCTGAAAGATGCCGTCAGCGAATCTTCTACAAGATTACTCAAAAGCCGTATCGGTAATATTTCGCACCTGATTCTAAAAAACGATGTGATAGACAACCTTACCAAGTGGAAAGACGATGACAACGACCTGCTAAAAGGCGCGTGGATAGTGTCGAAATACGAATATCCAAAAAGGGGCTACTACTCGCTGCTCGATGAAATCAACACAATGGGTCAAAACCTGAAAGCCATTAATTTTCAAAACTTTTCGCCATTAGAGCAAATCAAGTTAATCAACCACATTTTTTTCAAAATACTGAGATTTTCATCAAGCGCGCCGCCCGACTTTTTCCTACCCGACAACTCGTACATCACCTACGCACTCGAAAATCGCACCGGCAACACTATCACAATGGCAATAGCTTATATGCTCTTGGCACAGCAGAGCCACATTCCGCTCTATGGTGTCAACCTGCCCAAAAACTTTATACTCGCTTACATCAGTCCCGACGACGGCAAACCATTATTTTACATCAACCCATTCAATCAGGGCGCGGTGCTCAACGACGACGAAATAGTCTTTTTCCTTAAACAGCAGAACATTTCGCCGCAAAATCAGTTTTTCAACAAATGCAGCAACACCGTAATCATCCAACGCCTATTGCACAACCTCAAAGCCTCGTACGAACGCCTCAAATGGCCTCACTACGTAAAAGAAATCGACGGCTTTCTCAAAATCTTCAAACACGGATTATCTGCCAAAATTGAGTGGGAATAATCTCAAAAACTTAAATCAATACCACAAACTATCTGAAACTCTGTATGAAAAACATCCTTTTGACGGCAGCAATTACAATTCAGTGCGCTGTCGTTTATGCACAAAACTTTAACGGAACATTCTGGACTAACGGACAAGGCTCGTTTGAAGCCACACAAAAAAACGACCGAATTGAATTTTTTGGCTCGGCAATGCTCGGCGAAGTGGGCTACGATTTCACACTAATCAAACGCGGACGCACAACATATTCTACCGAACAAGGCGGCTCGTACACTTTTGGTAAGTACGTGGAATACCGCACAATAGACGACGGCACAGACACTCCTTTGGAACTGCTCATTGCCTACGACGACAAGGATGAAATGACAGAGGTGTTTTACAAATTCGATGGCTCTATCGACGACCTGCTTGCCCACAATTTTCTTTCGCTCCTCGACGGCGTTTACACCGACGCAGCAGGCAAAGAGTACATTTTTGACGGCGCCACCATCAACGGAACGCCTTTTGAAGTGCTCAGCGACGAATATGCCTACGCCAACAATATCAAATACAAAGGAAAATATTACAAAATAATGTTCTCCGACAATGGCGTAAACATCTACAACGCCCGAAAAGCCAGCGGAATGGTTTTTGGCGACGTTTACAACAAAACCACGCTCTACAAAAAACTCCGCAAAAAAACCGCACAAGACCCACCGCTCACAGGCCGTTGGCAATACACCAGCACATCGATAGTTAACGTTGGAATGTTGTCGTACTTTTGCGACAAAACCCAACTACGCCTAATGCGCAACGAGATTTTTGCCCGTCGCGGCTACAAATTTCTTTCGCCCGACCTCAAAACATATTTTGCTAAACAGCCGTGGTACAAACCCGTTTCCGACAATTCAAAAATCCATTTCTCCGACCTTGAAAACCTCAACATCAACATCATAAAAAAATACGAAACCGCCTATCCCGCTGATTTTTATAAAAAAGTAGAGAGGGGGATGTAGTTAATTTCTAAACCGCTGGCGATAACTGCACAGTCAAACCCAAGGCTGCGGCAATACGATAGAATGTAGAAACCTTTGGCTCGGTCCGCCCTGTTTCTACACGCGATATGTAAGATTTATTAGTGCCGATACGCTCAGCCAGTTCTGCCTGTGTAATTTTGGCATTGCGACGAGCCTCCTCTATGATTTGTCCGGTAAAAAAAGCGTTAGCCCTCTCCTCCGCAGCACGTCGTTCGGGTGTACCTTCTTTGCCAAAAAATTCATCAAGTTGGGCATCTACATCAAATATTTCCATTTCGTTTTTTTTCATAGTATTCCGCTTTTAAAGTTAGTGCCTTATGTATTTCTTTTTCAGGTGTTTTCTGAGTCTTTTTCTGAAATCCGTTAAACAATATAACAATCTGTCCCTCGTCAAAACAGAAAAAAATCCTATAAATATTTCCTTGCCATTCAATACGCAACTCAAATAGACCGTCACGAATATGTTTTACAAACTTGGTGGGCAACCTTTCCTGTGTTTTAAGAAGCAACATACCGTAAAGAACCTTCTCTTGTGTAGCCTTATCGAGCGTTCCAAAGAAGTCCTTATAATAAGTTCCGTATGCTATAATCTTACGTTTCATTACGCGCAAAGGTATAAAAAGTTTATCAACTGAGCAACTTTTTTCTCTTTTTTCGCAAAAAAAAATTTACCAACACAACCGTATAATTAAAGCCACAAAAAAATTTGGCTGGATACGTTTTCATATCCAGCCAAATCTCAATTAATCGTTTATCGGAGAATCTTACTTATTTTCAGCCACAATTACTTTCTTTCCTTTGGTTTTTACGTAGTAGTCGTGGTCGTATTGGCTTTCGCAGTAGATGCCGGGGAGGTAGAATTCGCCAAGGTAGGCGGCGTTGAGACGGACGCGGCAGCGGATGGAGTTGCCGGGTTGTAGTTTGAAGAATGTGTACACACGGTCGTCGCGCTTGTCGATGTAGCGGACATTGCCGTAGTAATCTTCATTGCCGTCATTGTCAAGGAATTCAACATCTACATCCAAAATCTCCCATCCTGAGGGGAAGATGCTGGTGAGGGCGAGGTCGTCGACACGGTATTGACTTGTGTTGGTAACGGTAACAATGGCGTCGAAATCGGTTCCCTGTGCTATGCGAGAGGGATCGATAACATCGTTGCCCGATTTAAACTGCATTTTGGCAGTGAGGTTCGACGATTGCGGCACTTCGGTACCGTTGGCAGGTACGCCCGTGTTGGTAACTTCCACATACACAATGCTGTTGCCCGAATTTTTGAATTTCACGATACGAGGCTGAGTGCCGTCAACATCAAGTTTGCCGGTGTAGAAAGCGCGGTTGTTGTTGGCGTTAACGGTTTTGCCATTATAGGTATAGGAGCAGGCAATGTCGGCAGAGGGTTTATACTTGTTGAAATATTGACTGAGAGCCACAAGCGAGAATGCTGTGGTTTGAGTGCTCATCCAACGGTCGGAGTTTACATAGTCGGCAATCTGCTTGGCAATGGCGAAAGCCTTTTCTTGTTGGTTGGTTTCGCAGTAGGTTTGCAACTCAATAGCGCGCTCCTTGATAGCCGAATAGTAAGTTTCGGTGTAAGAGAACGAACGCTCGGTTTTAAACTGTTTAGCAAGAATCTCCTTGGCTGTGCTTGCCTTGCCTGCCACAGCGTAAGCCGCAGCAAGGTGGTATTTGGCGTGGTTAGAAAGGTTTGAGTTCTCTTTCAAGCGGTTCATAGCCGAAGTGAGGGGTTCGCCCGAAAGCGCAAGCACATAAAGGCGGTATGCCTGAGTAAGATACGAATCGGCATTAGATCCGTACCAGTTTTGCGCTTGATCTTTTTCAAACTTCTGCCATTTTTTCAGCACGTCGGCATTAACTGCGAAACCTTTTTTCTGCGCCTCAATCAAGAAATGACCAGCGTAAGAAGTTACCCAAAGGTCGGGATAACGCTCGTTTGGCCAATAAGAGAATCCGCCCGACGACACTTGCTGCTTGTAGATTTTTTCGATAGCCTTTTTAACATTGTCTTCGGCGCGAGCCTTATCGTCGGCAGAAAGGTCGGTCATATCGGCAAGGAACAACTGCGGAAATGCCTTAGAAACAGTCTGTTCCATACATCCGTAGGGGTAACCCACAAGATATTGCAAACGGCTGTTGAAATTCAACGGCATTATCGACGAAATATTGATAACCGCTGTGTTGGAACCTGCTTTGCCAATGGGCGTGAATGCTATTTCGGCGGTTTCGCCAGCGTTAACAGCCTTGGTAATGGTTTGGGTAGATGGTGCGTTGGGTTCGCGGATTTCTACCACAAGGTTCATCACCGACTTGTGACTGCCCGAAGTGGCTGTGATTTCAAACGTTGCAAAGCCTTTGTCGGAGAGGGTTTCAAGGTCGAATGTGGGCATCTGCTCGCCTTTTTCGGTGAATGTCAAGGTCTTAGTAGATTCGGTAGCCTTTAAACCTTTGAATGTTTTGATTGACACATTAACATTCTTGATAGAGTTGTCGCCAGTGAAGACCGAAACGGGGAGTTTGAATTTCTCGTTGGGACCAAGCACGCGGGGAGCGGTGGCAAACACCATAAGGGGCTTGGTAACGGTTGAAGTTTTTTCGGCGTTTCCGAATGCCTTGCCGTTGCCTGCCACTACCATTGTGCGAACCGAACCAAAATATTTGGGCAATTTAACGGTGTGGGTTTTAGAGCCTCCGCTAATGGTAAACGGACCTAAGAAAATTGCAACCGACTGTAAATTGTTGGCTTTCTTGGGGTTGAGCATTTGATTTGATTCGTCGCCACCCACACTGAAAATTCTTTCAATCTTGCCGCCGTAAGCGCCTATCACATTGTCGAATATGTCCCAAGTTTTAACGCCGAGAGCCTCGCGGGCATAAAAAGCGTCCCACGGATTAGGAGTTTTGAATCTGGTAAGGTCGAGCAAACCATCGTCTACCACGGCAAGTGTGTAAGTCATTGGTTTATTGTCTTGTTCCGAAACTGTAATCTTAACATCTGTTTCTGCCTCCAAATTATCCGACATTGTGATAACGGGTTTTAGTTTGGTGGCGGGATTCTCGATATTGATGGGCAAAACGCCATACATACGGATAGGCATATCGTTGATAGTCTGTGAGTGAGGCTGCACGATTGTTACAAAAGCATATACACCCGGCTCCATATTTTCCTGAGCGGTAAATGAGTATTGGGTTTCGCCTTTTTGAGTGTTAATCCATTCGCTCGAAATGGTTTTGGTGCCGCTTTCGATGCTTACGAGGGCACGTCCGTTTTCGGGAGTGGGAATGGTAAGGCGAACGGTTTCACCAATGTTGTATTTGGTTTTGTCGGTGGTAAGTAGCACTGTTGTAGCACCTTGACCCTTTTGAGGATTACGTCCGCGCGATTCGGGCCAATCCATATAGAATACCCTTGTGGCACTTATTCCTGTGTTTACATCGGTGAGTTTCACCTTGTAACGTCCCCATTCGGGATAGTTTACGCGGATAGAGAAATTGCCTTTGCCGGTAATGAATTTGGTTTCGGTTTTTAATAAGGTATCGTAGTTTTCTGACTGATAGTTGCCGTCTTCCCACCACCAACTCCAACGCATTTTGTAAAATTTCATCTCAATTTTGTGAGCCTTTTCCAACGCCTTTCCATTAGCGTCAACCACAGCCACAGCCACGGTTTGGTCGGCATCAGTTTCCACAGTGCCGTCTTTTTCGTTTTCGAGACAAACACCCACGTAACTATCGTAGGGACGGCATTTTACAGTTACTTCATCGGTAGAGAAATTACCTCCGTTTTCAAACACGCGGGTGGTGAACACAGCCTTAAACTGCGAAGGAGCGTTTTCGTTGTAATCCATTTCGGGCTCAAAAGATACGCTTCCGTTTTGGTCGAGATTGCCCTCGTAAACTGTTGTGGGCTCGTAATCAAGTTCGTAATTATCATTATCAAAGGTGTAACCCTTCCAATTGTCGAAAGTGAGCGGCATATATTTGGCAGAATATTCCGACACCACTTTCAAACCCTTAGCCGATGCTCCGTGAAGCCAACGAGAGTTGATTGTGATACGGTTGCCCGATTTGGTGAGAGGGTCTTTGTTGAACTTAACGTCAATTTTCAGACGGTTTGGCTTAACGGTTTCAATGCGTACATTTTTCTCAAAACGAGCATCGCCGCAAGTTACCGAAGCCTCGTAGATACCTGTGCGGGCATCGGGCTGTGTGGCAAAATCTATTACATAAAAATTCTGAGGATTTTTGGTAAGAGTGCGTTTTTCGATAATCTGATAATCAGGATTTTTAACTTGGAAAACAATCGGATGTCCCTCAGGAACAGCAAATTCGGGGTCTTCTTTGATAACGCAGGTGAGGTGCACAGTGTCGCCAGGACGCCATACACCGCGCTCGCCATAAATGTAGCCTTTGAGACCGTCCGCCATACGAGTTCCAGAAACATCAAACCTACTGAGCGACAACGAACTACCATCATTTAACGAGATATAAGCGCGGTCTTTACCGTTTTTGGCAATGGCAAAATATGCGTTTTTGATTTCAGAAAAATCAGCCTCGCCGCTCTTGTTGGTAGATTTGGAGGCAAGCACCTGCTGCTGATAGCCGTAGATTTCTACCTTTGCGCCCGAAACAGGTTTTGCACTCTTCAAATCTGTTACATAAACCTTTACATTATTTTTAAGGTCTTTTTTGCAGATAATGCCAATGTTTGACGCAAGAATATTTTGCGAAATATAGCGGTCGGGATTGTAGTAAGCCTTGTAGCAGGGGTCGTCTTCGTGATCCCAACGGCTGCCCTCGCCACTGTTGCAGTAGTCCCAATCCGACTCGTATTCATCGGGACTCCATTTAACGTCTTTGAGAGCAAGGTCTTTTTCGTCGTCAACGGGGTCAACATCGTCGCACGAATCACAAACGGCAAGATGACTTTTGCGGAAACTGATTTTTATGCTGTAAATAGCACCGCGTTCTGCCTGTATAAGTTTCGATAAATCAAGGCTATAACGCTTCCACGATGAAAGATCTTCGTTGGCATTGGCAAGGTGAATGGTGCTGCGATAAACCGGCACGCCAACGCTTTTGAGGTTGTAAGTATATGTGTTATTGAGACTTCCGTTTTTAATAAATTCCAAAATATTTTGTTCCAACACCTTAACAATAGTAACGTCAACGGCTTTGAGGTTAACCGCCTCAAAAGGATAGATAAGTCCGTTGTCGCTGTCGGGCAGGATAACGCCGTTTCTAACAGTGCGGATTTCGGGGTCGGGTGCAGTAAACTCTATTTTAAACACCTTTTCGTCGCTGTATTTGGTGTTGAGAATGTTTTGAATACCAGAAAAAACCGAAAGTTTAGCCACGCCCTTAACATTGTTGTCGGGGAAAAGGATAATGCTGTTGCCCTCGCACTTGGTTTTGCACGATATTACACCGTCGTCGTTGGTAAGTTGCACAAGTCCGTCGAGATTCTGTTTCTCTTTAAGCGGGTCGCTAAATGTGAGTTCCACACGTTGCTCTGCGCCTTTTACCACATCTAACTTGGTAATTTTAAACACATTGAGCGGTTGAATCTCCGACTTAACCTCGCCTTCGGATTTAGAGTTGATTTCGTTGCCATTATATTTAATAACAAGGTGACCAAGGGTTTCGGTGCGCTCAATATTGTCGATAGAAAAAAGGAACGCGTTACCATCACGGTCGGTTAACCAATTGATATCCACCTTATTGCCATTAATAAAGGC
Source organism: Bacteroidales bacterium (assembly GCA_017394445.1). Classification (GTDB taxonomy): domain Bacteria; phylum Bacteroidota; class Bacteroidia; order Bacteroidales; family UBA3824; genus UBA3824. The sequence goes on from JAFPYT010000169.1 coordinate 22,884, forward strand.
AGAAACGCATTTTTTGATGCTTTCGGGATTTTCGGTGTCGGAGGTTTTTACTGTACCGTTTACCTTAATGGTTTTGAGAGTTTTGCGGTCGGTGGTAACCTGCTCATCGATTTGCACTTTGAGGTTTTGTTCCACCACCGAAAAACCAAAAATAAAGTTTTTGAGATGGTCTTTGACATTGGCGATACGGTCGAGTTTGAGGATACCGATATAATCCTCGCCGCTCTCCAAAGGTTGCGACGGAGTAAACTCGATAGTACGGCTGTCAATTTTTTTGCAAGTACCTGACACATCGGGCGAAAACTCAAACACATCGGCATTGACTTCGCCCTCCGAAAGATTGCTTGCAAAGTCTTCGGCAAGACGGATTTTGATAGAGGAGTGTTTGCTGAGCATACCGTCGGTGTAGGCGGAAACATACTCGGCAAATTCGGGATTGTCGCAGTTGATAGCGACCGATCTTTTCAGTAGCGCCTTTGTAGCCCCCGCAATCGGAATCACAGCCACAAGTATCGCCACAATAAGCCAAACAGTAGTTTTTTTCATAGGTGGAATACTTTAAACAATTAATTTATTTTTTTACAAATATACTAAATAGTTGCAGAAGGGGCAAGAAATGGAAAAGATTTTTTTTGCCTACTTAGGGTAAACTGAAAAAGTTTTTTTTCGTATTTTTTATAGACATATTGTAAGATTTTGTTATTTTTGCATAAAATTCAAGAAGATGGAAATAGCCGAAATAAAAAAAACTTTTAAAGATAGGACTTTTAGTGCAATGGCAGAAGCCGTTGCCGAGTACCTCAAAAGTCAGCCGGTTATCAAGGCGTGGATTTTTGGCTCGTATGCTCGCGGCGAAGAAAAACCGTGGAGCGACGTGGACATTCTCGTGGAACTTGACAAACGCAAACCCATAGGACTGTTGAAGTTTGTCGGCATAAAAAACAATCTTGAAGACATACTCGACAAAAATGTAGACCTTGTTGAAAACGGAACTCTACGACCCTACGCCGTAGAAAGTGTCAATCACGACAAACAATTAATCTATGAGAGAGCACAGTAAAGATAAAGGTCGGCTTGAAGAATCTCTAACGAACAATTATGGTCTGCTGTAACAGACGACATTCCGGCAATCAAAAGCGTGATAGATAAATACTTAAACAATATTGATTGGAAACAATGGGAACAAACTCCTCAAACATATAGCGAAATAGACAGCACTCTTTACAAAAAAACATTGGAAACTGCTAAAAAACTCAAAAATATGCACTTAACCGTTGATCAAATAATAAAAGTAACAGGTTTGACCGAAAGGGAAATTGAAAAACTATAAACCTCATTCCCCCTTGCTCAGCCGCTGTATCTTATCAATATTCAAACTTCTTGCTGAGGCGTCGAATATCTCTTTGTAGATGCCGCCTTGACGGTAGATTTCGTCTGGATTGCCGTGCTGCTCTACACGTCCCTCTTTTAGGGCATAAATCATCTCAGAATCAATAATTTGCGAAATTGAGTGCGAAATTATCACCACGGTGCGGTTTTGCTTGATGGCGTCGATGGCGTTTTTGATTTGCTCGGTGGCAACAGCGTCGAGACTTGCCGTAGGTTCGTCTAAGAATATTATCGGCGGATTTTTGAGAAACATACGTGCAATGGCAATACGCTGCTGCTGTCCGCCCGAAAGTTCGTTGGCATTGGTCTTGAAACCATCGGGCATTTTTACAATCATATCGTAGATGTAGGCTTTTTTGGCGGCATCTTCCACCTCCTCAAAAGTGGCGTCGGGCTTGCCGTAACGGATGTTTTCTTCGATTGAGCCGTCGAAAATGTGATTTTTTTGAAGCACAAGACCAATATTTTCGCGCAGATACTGAGTGTCCCAATCGCGAATGTCCACGCCGTCGAGTTTGATTGTACCCGTCTGCGGTTCGTAAAATTTGTCTAAAAGGTTGACAATTGTGCTTTTACCTGCGCCCGAAAGTCCCACAAAGGCGGTAATCTTGCCAGATTGAATATTCATATTGATATTTGTAAGTGCCTTAGTGCCATTAGGATAGGTAAAGTCTACATCGGTGATTTCAAAATTGCCGTAAACCTTGGCAGGACGGTGGTGTCCGCTCTGTTCGATATCCTTGTTGTTGTTAAGAATATCAAAGAAACCTTCTGCGTAGATAAGCGCGTCGTTGAGGTTGTCGTAAATCATATGCAGTTGGCGGATAGGCATCGTAACATTGGCAAAGAGCATAATATGATACATAATTTTGCCGATGGTCATTCCAGGGTAATCGATAAGCACAAGGTAAGCCGTGAGGATTATAATCAGCACAGTACCAATCTGTTCGGTAAAAGTTTTGAGCGAATTAAATAGGAAACTGTAACGGCGGGTGTTCATCTCGTTGTCGGTGAGTTGAAGTTGAAGTCCGTACTGCTTATCGTTTTCGATTTTTTCGCGGTTGAAACTCTTGATTACCGTAATTGACTGTAACAGATTCATTATGCCGTTGGATTTAGCCTCGTGATTGGTGCGCATATTTCGCCGCCAACCTTTGAGTTTTTTTACCTGACGATATGTGATATAAAAATATACTGGAATAATTGCCAAAGCGGTTAACCCAACATAAACATTTGCCAAAAACATAAGAATCAACGCAATAACGGCGCTTGTGGCGGCAGGCAGAATATCAAGGAAAAAGTTGTTGACAGTCATACAGATAGAGTTGACACCACGGTCGATACGGGTTTGTACTTTGCCAGGTTTGTTGTCGTCCTGAGTAAAAAAAGCAACCTTAAATGTAAGCACCTTTTCGATAATAGATTTAGCCAAGTCTCTCGAAACAAGGATTTTAAGTTTTTCACCAAAAAACCGCTGTCCAAATGTTATCAATGCCACAAGCAACTCTTTGCCGAGAAGTATAATTGAAATAATGGTAAGTATCCTTGTAGCCTCCGACCATTGAAAACCACCATCGATATGTAAAAGACCGTTGATGGCGTCAACGGTACGATCCAACACCACGGCATTTACCTGCGCAGCAAGCGAGGATATAAATGTAAGTGTTAACGTTAATATTATCAGCCATTTATACGGTTTTACAAACGGCCAAACATTTCGGAAAAGTTGCTTGATGTTCATTTTTGGAAAAAAGTTTTATGTAGCAAAGATAGGAAAAATTTCGTTACACTATCACCTCCATCTACACCTTGGTGTTAATTATTTCCTACAAATGTAGCAAATAAATTGTAGATTGCAAAAATGAATGTTTTTTTCGACATTTGTTGGATTTTCCATTATGTAGAGGAAACCACACTTTAATATTTAGAATAAATACAAAAATCCCGACGCGCTTAAAGGCGATATTTAGTTTTTCTACTATCTTTGCACCAAATTTTATTACAACAACTATGTTTACAGGAGAGACTAAAATCCGTGTCCGCTATGGCGAGACCGACAAAATGGGATACTGCTACTACGGCAACTATCCCGAATATTTTGAGGCAGCACGAAGCGACGTGTTCCGCAATAGCGGCTGCTCGTATCGAGAACTTGAAGAAATGGGTTACATTATGCCTGTTATCTCATTGTCTGTCAACTATAAAAAACCCGCGCATTACGACGACCTCCTTACCATAAAGGTGTACGTTAAAAAGCGTCCCGAAATAAAAATGCACTTTGAATACGAAACTTACAA
>JAFPYT010000170.1 GCA_017394445.1 Bacteroidales bacterium
AATATCATTAAACGAAAATTGCAAAAAATCAGAAAACATCGACTTTACATTGGTGCTCAATTTCGACGGCTACCCAAAAGAGTACACACACCACATTACAGCCAACGCTCAAACCGAAGATTTTGAACACGAAGGCGAAATACCCAATACCTTATCGGTAAATTCTCGCCGTCCTTGGGTAATTAGCACCTCAGATCCTTATTCTGGCAAATATTGTTTTGAAAGCGCAACGATACCCGACCAAGCCAACACGTATTTTAAAATAGACATCAACAATTATCAAAACGATACCATAACTTTTTGGGTAAAAACATCTTGCGAAGATTATTACGCCCCTACCGACACCTATTTCGACCATTTGGAATTTGCTATTGATGGCGAAGTAAAGCAAAAATGGGCAGGAGTTACACCATGGACCAAAGCTCGAATTCCCATTCAGGCAGGCTCACACACTCTCAAATGGTTGTATTATAAAGATGGCGTTGGCTCAGAAAACAACGACAAAGTGTGGGTAGACAATATCACCTTTCCGCCCAGTTCGTATATTAATCAAAATAATATCCCAAGTATTACGGCAACGCTTCCATCGTGGCTCACTATCACCGACAATGGAGACGGAACAGCCAAAATATCAGGCATTTCGCCAAACGAATATTCTATCGACAACATAGTGATAACAGCCAAATACAAACAAAAAACTGAGGTTCAAAAGTTTTCTATCACCACAGGCAAACTCGATACAACTGTTAGCAGCAATCCTAAATCAGACTTTGTCAGCATATTTCCGTTGCCGGCAAACAATTTCATCACAATCGACATCCACGGTTCTTTATCTTACAATCACTTGCGCCTATTTAACTCTAACGGAAAAATTATTGGCGAGCAAAATATTGATTCACAACAAACTACTCTATATCTAACACAATGTAAATCGGGTATTTACATCTTAGAATTGAATGGTGATAGTGGTAAACTGCGCCGCAAAATAGCAGTGGTAAAATAAAATTATTCAGAGAGAACAAACTCTACTCTCCTATTCAACGCCCTACCCTCGGATGTGGTGTTGGTAGCCATAGGAGTAGTTTTGCCCAAAGCTCGATACGATAATCGCGATGGCGAAATGCCCACCATCAAAAGATAATTATAAACAGTACGACACCGTTTTTCGCTGAGAATCATATTAAACTCGTTGTTGCCAACAGCATCAGTATGTCCTTTAAGTTCAATGTTATACTGAGGATATTCGGTTAAAAATAATGCAAGCTGACGCAAAACAGCTTCGCTCGAAGGAGAAAGCTTTGCCGAATTAAATTCAAAATTGACATTTTCAAGCACAATAGGCACACCCGTTTGTATCTTTTCGATACGAATATCCTTGTAAGTGGGCGGCGTGTATTCAGTAGAATCGGGCGTAATCACATGCATATCGTAGAAAAAGCCTTTTTTCTTGATAGTTAGCAAATAGTCCTGATCTTCGTTAACTTGAGTAGAAACTGCATACTCTCCATTTTTCTTGGTTTCGTCGTGGGCAGTTTCAAAGGTCTTAAGTCCTGTAAGTTCTACACTTACATTAGGCACTGGTTCGCCTTGTTCGTTGGTAATCTTACCCTTGATAAGCAGCACTTGGTTTGGGCTTGCCTCGGGAGGAAGGTCGGAACAATAAATATCCCAACCGCCTTTGCCGCTTAGCGTTTTCGACGAAAAATATATTCTTTTGCCATCGGCACTCACCACGTAAGCCACCTCGTCGCCTTCGGTATTAATCGGGAAACCAATATTTTGCGGCTTTGAAAATCTAAACATTTCGTCTAAACGGCTAACAAAAATATCAAAACCACCGAGACCGCCATGCCCGTTAGAAGCAAAATAAAGCGTCTTGTTGTCGGAGTGTATAAATGGAGTTTTTTCGTCAAATTCGGTGTTGATAGTGGGACCCAAATTTATTGGAGTACTCCAAAGAGTGTCGGCAGCCTTACGAACAATTTTATAAAGGTCGTAACCGCCATAACCACCAGGACGGTTGCTCGAAAAATAAATGGTATTGCCAGTGGCGTCAACAGTGGGCTGACCATCAAACAAATCAGTGTTAACAGTATTTGGCAATTTAATAAGCGGCTGCCAAATTCCATTTTCGTTGGCAGAATAATAAATATCGCAATCCTCGTGATCGCAAATAGTTATATACAAAATGCGATTATCAACAGTGAAACACGCTCCACCCTGCAATTTACCTTGATTAAACGGCGATGGCAAAGGCTCACCCACAGTGTAAAGTTCGGCAATGGTATCGGTAGATGGTATACGATGGCTCAAAACTATCTGCTCAGAAAACTCGCCATTTCGCTTGATATGACGGCGGGTAAAAAGAAACAATTCGCCATCGGGCGAAATCATAGGCAGATACTCGTCGTCGGAAGTGCTGATTTTTTGGAGTTCGCGAGGATTAAACTTAACAGGGTGACTAATAATATCGTAATACTCATGAATCATATCAAGACGCTTTTGAGCACGCGACCTGCACGAAGGAGCTGAATTATCACTATTTAAAAAATTATTGAACAACCGTTCCGACTGTTCAAATTTGCGGTCGAGATAGTAACATTCGCCAAGGTAAAAGCACGCCCTGCAACTATCAAAAGTAGGACAATACTCAAACGAGAGCGAAAGATGGTGCTGAGCCAATTTAGAAAACTCTAAAGCACGATCGGTTTGAAACCTCAACTGCGCATCCAATTGTTTTTTAAGATAATGTTCGCCAAGAATAAGAGTGGCAGGATAATACTTAGGATAGTCGATAGTGATTTCGGTAAGATACTTTATACCAATATCTTGATTATTAGAAAGTAGATAAAGAGCATCGTCGAATTTTTTGTCAAGACCCTTAACCTTAGGCAATTGACACGGTTTTTGAGCCGCCGCAACCAACGACATCACAATCAGTAATAATATTGATAAGAAGTGTTTCATAGCAATAGAGTTTTCATCATATAACGAAAAAAAAAGCCGGAGGGTTTTGACTCCGGCGATTGAAAAAATTTTAAATCTACTTACTTGATGCTCTCAGCTTTAGCCATAGCATCTTGATTAATTTTATTGGCTTGCTGTTCAGCAGTGTTAACAACCTTGTCGCCCTGTGCTTTTGCAGTGGAAACCACTTTGTCGGCCTTAGCGTAAGCTTCGTTGAGCACCTTGTTGGCTTCGGCTTGAGCTTTCTTTTTAGCTTCGTCGGCAGCACGTTGAGCGGCGGCTTTGGCTATCGGATTAGAAGCTTTGGCAATAAGTTCGTCAGCCTGTTTTGAAGCTTCGGCAATTGCCTTGTCGGAAGCAGCTTTGGCTTCAGCTTTAAGTTTGTCGCAAGTTTTTTGTGCTGTGGCAATTAGCGTGTCGCGAGTGTGTTTGGCAACAGCAATTACTTCATCAGCCTTTTTCTTAGCCTCAGCAATATACTTCTTGGCATTTTCGGAGAGTTTTTCTTTCGCTTCTTGAATCTTCTCTTGAACCACCTCTTTGATAACATCGGTGGCTGATGTATGGAATCCTGTAATTTTAGGACTCAAAACTGTTCCGCCGATAGTGGCTATAACTTTAATCATGCCGCTACGGTCGCCGCCTGCCACTTTACCCAAAAGTTCGTTGGCCATAGATTCTACGAGAGTAAGACCAAAATCAAAATTGAGCGATTGGTCGAGACCAAGTTTTCCGCCAAATGTAGCATCCTGATCGTTGAGTTTAAATGCTGTGGTGTCGATAATTACGTTTCCATCAACAATGGTAAAACCAACATTGATATTTTTGAGAGCAGGATTAGAAAGTTTGTCGTTTTTGGTAACAGTACCAATCATTTTAAAGATTTCGGCATCTTTGATAGCCACTTGCTGAGTAATCAAACGTCCATCGCCATTGATAGTGGGCATATCAGGATTGAGAAAACGGTCGGTAAAGCCCGAAAAATTGATTTTTGCAGTAACGTTGCCTTGACATTTGGTTGCAATTGGAGCAAGATGTTCTATAGTATTGAAAGTCTTGGCTGTGGTTTGAATATCCACCTGACTTAAATCTAATTGCAAATCTAATCCGGGACGATTAATATCGGCAGCATTATACACACCCGAAGCAAAAACTTTTCCACCCAAAGTATTAAGTTTAAGATCGTTGAGATAAGCTGCTCCGTTTTTCAAGCCAATCAAACCAGTAAGATTATTAATTACAAGACTATCGTAAAGAATTTTACCAATAGTAGAATGAAGCGAAAAATTGATATTAGTAGGAATCTCGGGAGCTTCGATAGCCGAAGTGTCTGTTACACCGTCGCTTGCAACCACAGAATGGTCGTAAGAGTAAATATCGTTAACATCAATTAAATTGCTCTTGAAATTAAAGTCGGCTTTGAGAGTGCTATCAGCAAAAACATAATGGAAAATATTGTCAATCTTGCCATTAAGATAAAAATCGCTCTTGCCCATAGTCATATTAAGATTTTCGAGGTCGGCTTTTTTGGGAGAAATAATAAGATGAGCCTTAGAAATATCGATAGGCGGAAGGTCGGTCATAACAGTGCGGAAGTTTTGAAGATTGATGTCGCCCTTAGCATTAAATTTGTCGTAAGCACCATCGTCTAAGTACGAAAGTTTACCATCGAAACTGAGGATAGCCTTAACCAAACCTTTAAGCGTCATATCTTCCAAAGGAACAACATCGGCAATCGAAGCAAGTTCGAGCGAAGCATTAACATCACCAGCAAGATCAATATCCTTAGCCGAAGTTTGAATCAAGAAACGCGCATCAATCGGGTTTTCAGCAATATTCAAATGAACTTTTTTAGCATCAACATTAATGCTGTCTAAGTTGCCAGGACATTTAACTTTAACATCTATATTAATGTCTTCTACCGATTTAGGAAGGTCGGGATATTGAAAACGCGCATTATCAACCAAGAGATTTACCCAAAATTCGGGAAACGAAACCGCATTAAAATCACCCTTAGCACCACCGTCGAACGAGAATTTACCTGATGTTTTTACACCTTCTAGATCCTTAGCATAATCGGCTGGAATCATACTCAAAACACTCTTAAAATCAGTATTATCAGCACCAAATTTTAAATCCATGCTGATATTTGTATCTGGCACTGCAATCCATCCATCAAGGTTGAGTGCAAGCTGATTGATTTTAAAAACATTCTCTTTAAACGCAAATTTCATCTTTTCCATATCGGCGTCAAGGTTGGATTTTACATCCACCACAGCATCATTGATATAGATAATGTGTCCCATGCGGACATTGAGTTTTGCAATATCCATAAGCATAGAAAGTATAGTTTCCTTATCGCTCAAATCGCCTTTGAGTTTAAAATTAAGAGAATCGATAATAGCGTGAACATCTGTGATGCTATCAGTGTAAGACACACGCATATCATTGATTTCAAACTTTTTAAGAGCAAGTTTAAACGACGAAGTTGGTAAAGTATCCACTACCTCTTCTTCCACTTCCGAAGAATCGGTTTTAACAATATCGTAATTAGGATGCCCATTTTTGAGCACAATAATATTAAACTGCGGACGATCAAGAATTACCTGCTTAACCTTGATTTTGCCTCCAAACAGCGACATTAGGTTAACAGTAGTTTCAAGACGGTCGAACTTAGCGAGAGTGTCTTTTTCAAACTCGTCAACACCTTTTAAATAAACATCATTGATGCGGATAGTGGCATCGGGAAAATGCTTGAACAAATTAAGATTCAAGTCTTTAACATACAAATCAGCATTAATGTAATCTTTAGCCAATTGGCATCCGTAATTTAAAATCTTATCCGAAAAAAACATCGGAATAATAATCATAAGAGCCAATACTACAATCAATAAGATAGCTAATATTTTTGCAATTTTTTTGAAGATTTTTTTCATTATAGATTCCTCCTAAATAATTTTTACAACCACAAAACTAACAATAATAATTGATAAAGAAACCGTATATATTCATTTATTTTTTATAAATTTGCAACAACAAAAGTAAAATTATGGCGGAAATTCTTTTAAGTACAGCATATCTACCTAACATACAATATTTTAGAGCAATTTCGCAAAATCAATCGGTAACAATTGAGCAATGGGAAAACTTTCCAAAACAGAGTTTTCGCAATCGCTGCGTAATACTTAGTGCAAACGGTGCTTCGGCTCTGAGTATCCCCATTATTAAAGGAAACTCAAAACACTATCTCCGCGATACAAAAATCAGTTACTCAGAGCATTGGCAAAGTCAGCATTGGCATGCAATTGTTTCGGCTTATAATTCATCGCCTTTTTTTGAATATTACAAAGACGATTTTGAACCGTTATTTCACAAAAAAATTGAGTTTCTGATTGATTTCAACAACGAAATCAACTCGCTGATATTTAATATTTTAAATATTAATACTAAAATTTCATTCACTCAAAACTATATCCCCGAAGGCGATGATAACTTCACCGACCTTCGCAACATTATCCACCCCAAAAAAACACAACAACCTCACCTATATTATTACGACGAAACTCCATACCCGCAGGTGTTTGATTACAAACAAGGGTTTGTGCCCAACCTCAGCATAATAGATATGATATTCAACATTGGCTCCGATGCCAAAAATCTATTAAAAAACGCGTAAAATGCAGAAATTTAGAAACTTAGAATTTTATATTCCGCTGATTATAAGTGTTTATCTGATTTTTGCGTTCAGGTTTAAAATGTTCGTTATGCCTTTTTCGTATAGCGAAACTGAATTTTTGAGCGAGAACATTTTCAACAGCCATGGCGAACTTCAATTGTTTGCACACAAATTGCCGAATATTCCAGCGTTGCTTTACTACTTGATATTCAGTATTTTTGATACCAATATTACAGCTATTCGCATCGCAGCATCGATGATTGGTATTATTTTAATTTTTGTGGTTTTTAAATTTGTTAACTTCTTTTTTGGCAAACAAGCTGGTATTTTTGCAGCTACATTAATGATTGTGCAGAATATCTTTCTGGCGCAATTTGCCACAGTTCAACCCGAAATCATCAACACAATACTGCTGTTATCGGCGTTTTATTGCTTTCTGCGCGAAAAATACCGAACTATGTGCATTTGGCTTATTTTAGCTATAAATATCAATATATCAGGTATTTTGGCTATCCTTTTCTTGTTAATTTCATTCCTCATAAAACGAAACACCCCAAACAAATCACAATCACTTGTTTTCTTTTTGATTCCAATTGTAATATCGGCAACAGCAGAGGCGGTAAATTATATGTTGTTTGGCGAACTATCAGTGTTAAAATATTTTACGCTCGAAAATTTTGCTGATAATTTGGTAATCAATCTCAATTTTGCATTTGTTTTGCAGCAACGACTTGCTCTTTCGCTTATTTTGATAATTGCATTTATTGCCGCCATTGTTCAACACCAAATTGAGGGATACGAAGTTAAAACTTATATCTATACCACTGTGTTTATGATACTTATCATTATAGCGGAATCTTTGGCTCAAAGTCAACAATTATCGTTACTTGTATCGGTAACACTTTTGGCTATAATTACTGGAGCGTTATTATCGTCGATTAATATTTTTTACGCTTATAAATATATAATAATCAACATTTTAATAATATTTTTTGCAATTTTTGCCGCCCGAAATCACAATACGTCGAGCGAATACATATCGCACACCGATCAAACCGAAACCGACATCAAAGCCATTAATTATATCAACGAAATGATTTCGGCAAACGATACAATAATGTGCAGCAACTCTTATTATAAAATGCTAAGCAATAAATATTTAGGTTATATTTCAGAACGTCTCACAAATATAGATACCATCTATTGCCCAACCCATTATCGTTACCTCATTAAAGGCAAAGACTTACCGAGCAGCACAATAAGTGCCACATTATTAGACGATAATTGTTTGCTCGAAAAATCTTTTACTAAAAAGAATGCCGAAACTGATATTTTTAGCATAGAATAATAAAAAAGCCTCCCGAAAACCGAGAGGCCTTTTAAATAAACCATTTAAATAACCTAAAAATCTATCTTTTGATAACTTCGTCGTAAGCGTCGAAGTAGTTTTGAGCAAGATTGGTCCAGTCGAAGTGAGTTGAGTTCTCCTCCACATTGTTTCGCATGCTGATACGTTCGCGACGGTTGAGTTTTACAAATCGCAGCATAATGTTTGCCATCTGATCGGCACTATCGTTGTAGCTAACATTCTTACGGTTAACCACATAAAGACCCATTTTTTCGCAGTCGTCGAATTTTGCCTTGATGTACGAGCCAAATCCTGCCAAATCGCTTGTGATTGAGGGAATACCGCTCGCCATACATTCCAGCGGAGTGTAGCCCCACGGCTCGTAATACGACGGGAAAACTCCCAAGTGGCATCCACGGATAAACTGTCCGTACTCCATGTGGAACAGCGGATTTGCCGAATCGATAAAGTCGGGATGGTAAACCACCTTAACTTTATCATCGCGGTTGTTGATAAGGTTCGACATACGAAGGAAATTCAAAACAGGGTCGTTCTCGTTTTTGAGGTTGTGAGTAACGATAAGCGGAAGATTGTTGCTCTTCCAAGTTTTAACATTACGACGGAGTTTGAGTTCTTCGTGCTCCTCAATCATTTCGTTGAGGTTGGGCAATTTAAACGAACCATTGCTTTGAGTAATGGAATAGAAAAGTTTTTTGCCAAGGTCGCGTTCAATCTCTTCGGTATTGCGTTTAATTTCTTCCAAAAGTGCCTTAGAATGAAGTACTTGGGCATTAAACGAATAGGTTGGCTGACGAGTTATTAAGAAAAATACCACAGTAGCGTCGATATTCTCTAATTTCATCTTATAATTGAGTCGCGCAAGTGCCTCCAGGGTAAGGTCGAAACCCTTGTTCTGATACTCAAAACGTCCCGACGAGAAGAAATACATTGTCTTATCCAAGTTAAAGGAGTAACTCTGGAAGAAATGACCCATAACAAACTCGTTGATCTGTTCTTTGTAGTCTAAGTGGAGGTTTTGGAACTCGTGCATAGCCTCAAAACGCTCAATATTCAAGCCGTTGGGCAGGATAAAGTCGGGAGTGCGTCCCAAAAGGTGGGTACATTCTTGAGCAGTAATCTCGCTAACAGTGGTGAACACGTGGCTGCCATGAGCTGCGGCGCGTTCCAATGCCACAATCGGATAGATATTGAAGTGCTTAGCCTCGTCTTCCCAATTGTAAAACGGCAGATTGTTGTAGAAACTGTGGTCGTTCATAGCCAGATAGCGACCGAGCATTGTGGCGTGAGTGGTAAAAACAGTCTTGATAGGCATATTCTCCTTTCGGATATCCATAATAGGCACACCAGCCATCCATTCGTGGAAATGAGCGATGATGTTGGTCTGCTGCAAGTCGCTGTTAACCAATATTCTGAAAAATTCAGTAACCTGATATCCAAACGAAAGCACCTTGTTGGTAAGGTCGTCGTCGTAGTCGATAGAGATATAGTGGTCGGCCCAAAGCTTGTACTTTATATCGCCAAGACGGTTGAATATAGTATAAGGGTTAAAAAGTATCACTTTGGGTTTACCAGTAACGAGCCAGTGACCATAATGCACCTCGAAACCGCTTTCGCGCATAGTGTGAACGGCGAAACCCACAGGGTCGGAAAGATCCTCAATGGGGTCGAACGCAGGCGAGGCCTGGTCTTCGAAATAAGGTCCGAGAAGTAGGTAATTATCTCTGTTCCATTTGTTTACAATGGCAGGTATTTTTGAGCGGATTACGGTGTAGATACCGCCCACTTGGTTGCAGACCTCCCATGCACATTCAAAAAGCATTGTCTGCTGAAAAAGTTCTTTATTTTCCTTTTCTTTAACCATTTTAGTTCAAATTAATAGTTCAGAAAGTATTTATTTTATTAATACTCTGTATATCAATATATTAAAAGATATAATAAATTTAAAAATTGCAATACTCAAATTTACAAGTTTTTGTAATCAATGTCAAGTTTTTTTTAAAGAAAAATTATCAATTATAAAACTTTTTTTTAACATCTTACATAGTATTGATTATCAGCAATATGGACGGTAATGTTTTATTTATAATTACCGTCAGATAAAAAATCCGTTACACCAAGTAACAAAAACGGTGCAAATTTCACCGAAATCTGCACCGTTTTTATAAAAAAGTGTAATATTATTACAATGTACCTTGCTTGAGTTTTTCGATATAATCGTCAATGTCGTGCAATTTTTGAGGAATATTGATATTTTGAGGGCAGTGCGATACACAAGTGCGGCAGCCTATGCAGTGAGCCGCCTGGCGCTTGGGTTCCACCACGCGGTCGTAGCCGATTAGGAAACGTTTTCGCGCCTCTACATAGTTGGCATCTTGCTGCGAAACCGAAATATATCCCTCGTTGACACATTTATTATAATGTGTAAATGTGGTGGGAATATCCACACCGTAGGGACACGGCATACAATACTGACAAGCGGTGCAAGGCACAAGCGGAAACTGTACAAACTCGTCGGCAACGTGCTCAAGAAACTTGTTTTCGTCGTCGGTGCACTCCTCAAGAGGACAAAGTGTAGAAAGATTGTCTTGAAGGTGTTCCATATAGGTCATTCCCGAAAGTATTGTAAGTATCTGAGGATGAGATGCAATCCAACGAAACGACCACGATGCGATACTGCTTTCGGGACGGCGTTCGCGCAAAATTTCCTGCACGTGGTTGGGCAGCTTGGCAAGCCGACCGCCAAGCAAAGGCTCCATTATAAAAATTGGAATATTTTTTTCGGCAAGACGGTTGTATAGGTATTCGGCGTCAGTGTTCATCGGGTTCAACTGATTAGCGTGATGCCAATCCACATAGTTCATCTGAATCATCACAAAATCCCACTTGTAGGTGTCGTGATTGTCGATCAAATAATCAAATACCTTAATATCACCGTGATACGAAAAGCCGAGATTCTTGATACGACCCGCCTCGCGCTCTTTCATAAGGTAATCGAGCATACCATTATCTAAATATCGCTGCGAAAAAGTTTCCATACCTCCGTTGCCTACTGCGTGAAGATGCAGATAGTCGATATAATCAACTTGTAGTTCTTTCAATGATTTTTGATAAATGGCTTTAGATGCTTCAAATGTCCACTGCTGAGGAGCAAAGTTTGATAATTTGGTGGAAACGAAGTACTTATCACGGGGATAGCGGCTTAGGGCTATACCCATAGCATGTTCCGAAAAGCCACGGCAATATGCAGGCGAAGTGTCAAAAAGGTTGACACCGTGCTCAATGGCGTAGTCGGTAAGTTGGTTTACGGTTTCTTGATCAATTTCGTCGCCACTTTCGCGGGCACTTTGGTTGCTGACGGTGGGGAGTCGCATAAATCCGTAACCGAGTATCGAAATCTTATCGCCTGTTTTGGGATTGGTGCGGTAGGTCATCTTGTCGGTGGGAATGTTCTTCGACACCGACGATGTGGTGTCGCCTAAACCAGTAGAATCCGCAGCCTTGTTGCAGCCCGTAGCCGCCAAAGCTGTTACAGCAGCCGAAGCTCCTGCAATTTTTAAAAATTCGCGGCGTGATATATTGTTGTCTGACATTGTTCTAAATAATTACAAGTTAATAAATTACATTAAAATATGCATTATGCATTATGAATTATGCATTATTACATATCGCCGTGCACAAGGTTGCCTTCCACATAGATAGCCGAGAACGGACGCACAGGACAGAGATGCTCGCAAGCACCGCATCCAAGGCAGCGTTCAGAATCTACCGAAGGAATTTTAACATCGGGATTGTCGGGCAAAGCTACCATTGTGATAGCACCAGAAGGACAGTGACGTGCGCAGTTGCCGCACTCCACACCATCGGTTACAGGCAAGCAGTTTTGCTTAATCCACACGGCGTGACCTGCACGGATGGCAGTCTTCTCCTCGCGGGTAATTTTTTCAATAGCACCTGTGGGACAAACCTCGGAACAGCGCGTACATTCGGGTCGGCAATATCCACGCTCGAAACTCATTTCGGGCTGCATAAATGTTTCTAAACGGGAAGAAGGTCGCAACACTCCGTTGGGACACTGAGCCACGCACAACTGACAACTGGTGCAATGGTTTGAAAAATGTTTGTAACCTCTTGCTCCAGCGGGTTTTACAGGAATCTCACGTTCGGGAATCTTTTTATCTTCGATAACGGCAAGTCCTCCGTCAACAGTTTTTTCTTGAGCCTTAACTGTGGATGCTAAAGCAAACAAAGCAGTGGTAGCCAAAGTTTTACGGAGCGAATCGTCTACTGTGTTCTCTGATTTTTGAGCTGGGGCAGCAGAAGCACCTTTGCCAAAAGAAACAGCATCTTTTTTGCAAACGTCAATACAGTTGAAACACGAAACACAGCGCGAATAATCCACTGTATGAGCCTTATAATCAATTGCCTGAGCCTTGCAAGTTTTTTCGCAAAGTGAGCAATTTACACATTTGTTGGCATCAATTTTAATTTTGAAAACCGACTTTGTGGAAATTAATCCCAGCACAGTGCCCACAGGACAAACGGTGTTGCAGTATCCGCGACCCGATTTCCAACTCCAAATGCTTACAACAATGAAAGTTATAACAGCCACCACAAAGGTAACACCGCCCTTGAACCACACGTCAACACTATACAACGCATACGAATCGTAATGCTCGGCTACGCTGGCTCCAATATTGTGAATCCACAGATACACAGGCTGCAAAAGCGAGTTTACCATTCGTCCGTAAGCACTGTAAGGTGCAATCAACGAGGCAATAGGCATAAACAGAATAGCCGCCACAACAAAAACGCCTAATATCACAAGGCGGGTAACACGCTTTTCGGAAGTAAAAACAAAACGGCGTTTCTTAAACTTCGTCGCTATTCGGTTGACAAAGTCCTGAAAAACGCCCATCGGGCAAATAACAGAGCAATAAACCCTTCCAAAAAGAACGGTGAGAGCGAGTACAAACAGCACAGCGCCAATATTTAGCGACAGCACTGCGGGCAAAAGTTGTATTTTTTCCATCCAACTGAGGTAAACGTGAAGACCTCCGGTGAAATCTAAAAATATCAACGTTATGCTAACCCAAAAAACGAGGGCAAGCCAAAAACGAATTTTTTTAAGCATATAAGAACCTTTCTATTAGTGATTAAGATATGTGATTGTATGTTTTATAAAATATGTTTGTACAAAAAATATGATTGTGTGCTAAAGTTATTTTGTAAAACTCATACGAGTAGTAAGCGCAAAGCCTTCGTCGTCGATTTCGGTAGTAGAAAGTTCCATCTTACTATCTGATAGAGATATAATATTGATATCCTCAGCGGGACGACCACTTATGAGCGTTGAAATAATAGAATCTCCTTTAAGACTCCAAGTGCCAGAAACACTGTCGTTTGGACTTGCAAGTGTAAAACTTTTGTCGGTGCGAAAAGTAAAGAAGAAATTACCAAAAAGGCTTTCGATGTTATCTTGAATATCAGCACGGATAGAATCTACAGAATACTGCAATTTTTGTTGCAAAATCGATGCCTTATGAGCTTCGAGTGTTTCTCGATGCGCATTATCCGCCGATTCAAGCTCCATATCAATAAGTTTAAGTTGCTTATCCAATTCATCGATAGTTTTGTGGCTTTGATATTCGCAAAAACTATCAAGGTCTTCAATTTCAGATTTTTGAAGAGTCCATTTGCCCAAAAGCATTTGTTCGTAACCTTCTGAACAAGCCACAAAAGAAACTACCAAAAACAATGCTGCTATGTATAATAACTTTTTCATTTTCGCTTAGTTAGATACTTTAGTAAAAGTTAATTTTGTAATAATATCAAGATTATCCACCTTTTCAGAAACCACGATAATCATTTTTTGATTGTTGAGTTCTTGCAATTGAACTTGGTCAAATTTGGTATCGCCTTCAGGTTGCATTTTTAGATAATGGCTCGAAGGGTCGTATTCCCAATAACCGCGTTCGGGCGTAGGTGTAAAACCTGTACGAACAAACCTACGGTCGGCAGTAAATTGCAATTGTCCCACGTTAAGCAAATCTTGTATAGCCTGTTGAGCATTAATACTATCTTCGAGAGTAGCACGGAACTGATTATCAACGTATGATGTAATTTTCCAAGTACCAATCAGCGGATTTTCAGAATTGCGGATATTAGCGTTAAGGTCAACGGCGTTGAGACTCTTGTTTTGAGCACCTGGGTCGCTTGATTTTGGTTGCAACATTAATATCGCCAACAAAATAACTACCACAGCGCCAAGCATAAAGCAGATATTCTTGTAAAGAGATTCCTTAGAACCATCACCTTTAGCAGATTTGCTAACGGCTGATTTTGAAACATTTGCAGCGCGACGTTGTTTCTTTTGTTCTTTTTCTTTTTTCAAACGCTTGCGGTCGGCAAGGTCGCCGTAGTTTTTGGTAAGCAGGTCAATAAGGTCTTCCGAAGCTGACGAAAAAACAGTTTCGCTATTGTCGATCCACACGTGATCGTTAAGGAAATATCGCTGAGTAGCAGTACTATCCATATTAGACGTTACAAAAGGAACAACGGTTACATCTTTGTCTTGACAAACGTCTAACACGTTGATAAACGTAGAATTAGTATCAGCCTTGGGCGAAAAAACAGCAATCACCAATTCGGGCAACTCATTATCAGACAACGAGTTTACACCTGTAGTAACGGCAAAATTGTTGTTTTTTAAAACCTGCGCCAATTTTTCTGCGGTAGATTTACCATCGGGCGCGAATTGAATAAGTATCTTTTCCAATTTTATTTAACTTTTGTATATACAGATTTAGTTTCAACATCACCATCTTTAGCAATTAGCACAAGTTGGTCGGATGTTATTGATTCAATGTTCATTATAGATTTTGAACCAGATTCTTCAATTATGTGCAGTTGCTTTCCGTCGGCAAGAATTGTCCAACGGCCCTTGGTTGTAATCGAATTTACAGTGTTTTCGCATGTAAGGTCGCTGTTGTAAATTGAATAAGAGTTTTTTGCCATTTCGACATAAAATTCTTGAACATCAGGGTTATTAGCCTCGGGACTATTGGTAGAAAGTTCGGTCATCTGCCATTTTCCAACAATTAAATCTTCGGGTTTGGAAGCACACGAACTAACAAATAATAAGGCAGTTAGAATAAAAAAGTAAAAAATATGATTTTTCTTCATTGTAGTAAATATTTAGTTTTGGTTGTTTGATAAATACAGCGCAAATATGCAAAAAAAAATACAAAGTAATTACTAAATATCACAAAAATACGAAAAAAAAATACTACAAGTCGCCGTCTTCGGGCAAGATGTCTTTGCTAAAAGTAGATGATATATTATATAAAAGTGTGGCAAGGTCGGCAAGGTCGTCGATAAGTTGCATGTGGATTTCGTGAGTGAGCTCCACATTAGGGTTTTCGTCCCAAAGACGCTTGATATGCGACAAACGGAGACTCTCGGCAAGGTCGGCAGTATGGCGTGTTTCTGCAGCCACAACAGCTATTTTTTGAGTATCGCGATTGGTGAGAGCGGATATTATATCTTTAAAATGATTGGATATTTTGTTGTAATAGAGCTCAATTTCATCATGACCTTCTTTTGAAAACGATTTTGACAAAGTGGTTAACTTATTGTATAAAGGCTTGATACCTCGATGAATAACATCGCCCATACGTTCGGTTTGCTCTAAAATCGAAATCATCGCAAATATCTGCGAGGTAATCAGATTTGAAACCTTACGTTTGCCCACTGCAAAAAGATAGTTACGAATCTGCTCCTCAATATAGTCAAGCTTGTTTTCTTTGATATCTAAGTCGGCTATGGTTTTCTGAATCATACGCTTAGAATCAGGATTATCAGGGTTGTATTCCAAAAGTGGTTTCAACGATTTGTCAAACATCCTATCGGTAAGTTTGATAAGCGTTGCGGTTTCTGAAATAGAAAGCTCAATTGCCGACTGCGGCATCACCACCACATTGATGTCGATATATCGCAAGTGAGGCTCGCTGCCTTCAGGCAAAGGACGATCGGGCAAAATTTTTTCTATCAGTTTGGCAATCGACAGAGTAAAAGGCAGCAACAAAAATGTAGAACCAAACATATATAAGGTGTGCACATTGGCAATCTGACGTTCGGGCGAAATACTCCACAAATCGCCAAGCCAATTTAAAAACATCACTAACAAAGGTATCAGAGGCACAAAAACAAATGCAGGAACAATTTTAACAAACAAATGCGCAATCATAGTGCGTTTACTTGCCCGCGACGACCCCATTGCTGCCAACACCACCAAAAGGCTTGTGCCTATGCCGCTACCAATTATCAATGGAAAAGCCTCTTCCAAACCCATAACTCCCTCTTTGGCAAACACCATCAAAATACCTGTAAACATACAACTACTTTGCATAATGGCAGTTGCAAGCGTTCCAACAAGCACTCCAATAAATGGATTAGACGCCGACGAAACCATATCAAGAAACTGAGGAAGTTCTTTAAGCACTGATACCGAAATACTTAGCAGTTTCATTCCATAAAAAACCAAACCAAAACCAAGTATAGCACTACCGGCATCACGAAGTTTGTCGTTGAATCCTGCAGTTTTTAATACATAACCTATTATCACAGGAATAATAGCGTAAGCCGTTATATCAAAGGCAATTAACTGACTTGTAAAAGTACTTCCTACATTAGCGCCAAGAATCACGGGGATTGTTTGAAAAAACTGCATAAGACTTGTTTCCACAAAGCTGAGCATCATAATGGTGGTGGCTCCAGTGCTCTGAGTAATTAACGTTAGCAAAATACCCGTTATAAGACTTGCAAAACGGTTTTTGTTTAGCTTAGTTAAAATAGTGCGGATATTGCTGCCGAGACTGTTTTTAAGTCCGTTGCTCATCAGCTCCATTCCCAGAAGGAAAAAAACCAACCCGCCGAGAGTTCCTAAAATAACCGAAAACCAATTGATTTCCACGGAAGTATCCATAACACTACCTAATCACAGAAGCAATTTTGTTAAGAAGTTCGATACGGTCGATAGGCTTGGCAATATAATCGGTGCAACCTGTATTTAAAATACGTTCGCGCTCGTCGTCCATACTAAAAGCGGTTTGAGCCACAATAGGAACCGAAGAATCAATTTTAAGAATATCGCGAGCAGCAGCGTAACCATCTTTTACAGGCATCTGCATATCCATGAGAATCAATGCAATATCGCGATTTTCTTTAAAAAGCGTTACACATTCTTCACCATTTTGCGCCCAAATAATTTTTGCACCAGTTTTAGAAAGTATTTTTTCTAAAAGTATATAATTGATTCGAGCATCCTCGGCAATGAGAATTTTTTTCCCAGAAAAATTATACTCGGCAGTAACCGATGATTTTTTACCTAAATCATTATTAATCAACATTTTTTGAGGTAAACGAATACGGAAATCCGACCCCACTCCCACTTGCGAGTTAAGTTCAATGGTGCCGTTCATAAGCTCAACAAGGTTTTTGGTGATTGCAAGCCCTAATCCGAGACCATTATTTGATTTTATAGTGCCCACTTGCGTAAAACGACCAAAAATCTTGGTTTGCATATCGTGAGGAATACCAATTCCTGTATCTTTAACCCGCAACACCAAAGCACCATCAGAAAACTCGTAACCAAATGATACACTGCCTTTTTCGGTAAATTTGATGGCATTGCTAATCAAATTGATAAGTATCTGCGAAATACGTTGAGGGTCGCCAGAAACATTACATTTTGGCACCACAAGCTTATTACAAATAAGCTCTATATCGTTGTTTTTTTGTAATTTGGCAAGATAAATGCCACTACGCTGATTAATCTCGTCAAACAAAGCATTGAGGTCAAATTGTGTTTCCTCTATTTGTATCTTATTGTGTTGTAATTTGTTATAATACGAAAAATCGTCCAACAAATTAAGCAACGACATACAACTATTGCGAATATAAGTCAGGTATTGCGAACGGTCGTCGGCACTAAGATTCTGATCTGTAAGTATATCGCTAAACCCGATAATAGAATTTAGCGGATTTCGCAGTTCGTGAGCCACATTAGAACAAAGGTCATCGTGTTTTTCATCAGATTTAGACACTTCGTGAACCATCACAAAAACACCTTTCTTTTCAACAATTCTTACAAGAGTAAATTTACAACGTAAAGTTTTAGTATCTCCGTTTGGCATTATTATATCAAAATAATAGTCTGCCTTATCGGTAGAATGTTTGAGCACACTTATATATTTACGTTTAATCCTATAATAATCGGCTTTGGAAATAATGTCTATAAGATTGTTTTCCAAAAACTTATAAGTACGACCTGTGATGCGGCGGAGTTCGTTGTTGACATGCACCAACTGTTTTTCATAAAATATAGCAATCCCTGTATCAATAGATTGTATAATCTGATTGAGAATATAATAATTTTCAATCAGTTTATCTTTAACCGTTAAACCGTGGTTAGCAATAGATGTATACATAAGCGAAATTGTTATAAAATTCGAATGTAAAAATAAGCAAAATTATTGGATAAAAACAAACGATTGATAATTTTAATCCAATTTTTTTTTAAAAAGGACGTTATTAATGAAAAAGTTTTTGAAATGATGTTTTACGCAAAAAGATTATTATTAGCCGTATGTATTTGTATGTCAGCAACATTATGTATGGCACAAAGCAACATTAGCGCAGCCCTTACGGGTCTTGGAATAGATTTTGGCGACCGCACCAACGCACCCATCTATCAAATAAAAGCCGATAACGAAGGTAAAATTCAATTAGAACCCGGCATCAGGTTGGGTGGCGAAATCTACGCTTCGGATATCACAAGCATAAAATTTGCTCAAACCATTAAGCTCGACTGCATGAAAAAAGCCGCTTTTAGCACTCAAGTAATGCTGAGATTCAGAGTGTTTAAAATTTACAAACATTCGCTCTCGGTGGGCATTGGTCCGTGCGGTTTTTATCGTCAAACTTGGGAAGAATCAGAAGGTTACGTAGAGGATAATGTATATCACAGCGGAAGTTTTCAAACCAAAATTTGTTGGCTCAGCGGCGAAATTGAATACAATTATTATCTATCTAAAAAGAATGATCTCTCATTTGCCATTACACACTCAAATCCCGAATCTGTGGGATTTGCAATTGGCATAAAGCATTGGATATCACGCAAAAGCAGTCATTGCAACACTTGCCCAAGTTTCCACTAAAAGCTCTATTTGAGAAACCCATCGGTATTTTTAAGATTTTTGTAACTTTTTAGTTCACAGCGAATTGAGGCGATTGGCATATCAATTTTGATTTTTAGCGGCACATAGTTGCCATCATTGGTAAACCACGCCTCAAGGTCGTCTTCTTTTTTAAACACCGACTTGTCGCTCAAAACGGGCACAAATTTTAAGCATTCTATCTTGCCAAAATCAGATTTTACGGTTTCGGTTTTTTTGTACTTGAGCGTTACAAGGTAAAGTTTTTCGTTAAACCAAGTGTGAAGGGGCATCGACTCGTTTTTTTCGTACTTTTTGTCAAAAATAAAACGGCGCGAATAAAAAAATGCCGAAATTAAATCAAAAGTATGTGGCGGAACCTCGTGACGACCGCTTTTCATACTGTAAATCACGCTGCTATCTTGACAAAAAATATCCTCGTTGTAGCGTTTGTAGTTGTTTTCGGTAACGTTACGAACAGCCTTTAGCGGGTATCCTGTGCAAATATCAAACAAGCTTTCGTAAATATCGTAAATATGCGCCAACTTGCTTACAACCCCCGTAGAGTAGCATACAGCCTTTACATGAAAATAATAATCGTAGCCCACAGCCTGCAAACCAACATTGATTTTGAGCTCTCCGCCTTTAATAACGCCATATTTGAGTTCATAAATAAGTTCTTCGCCAGGCTGAAATGCCGTGTTCACCTTATATTTATCTTCGATAATCTGCACAGCCTTCGATTTTTGTTCCTGCGCAAAAGATACTCCGCTCACACAAAGCATCATAAATAGCCAAAAAAGTTTCTTCATAACAACAAGATTATAATTTGAGCACAAATGTACACATAAAAGCGAAAAAAAACTTTGTAAAAATCTTAAATAAATAAAAAAGTGATTATGAAAACGAAAAATTTTATATATTTGTGATTTGCAAAAACACAACAAAACGAATCAAAAAAAACAATTATAAATGCGTAATAAAATGATTGCCGGCGCGCTGGCGTTGGTTTTTTTAGCTACCTTAACCGTGATATCGTGCAATAGCATAGGCGATTTTGGAAAAATAGACGAAGGAAGAATTGTATATTCTATCGAATACCCTAAAGACAAAGAGCAGAGCAGTCTGGTTACCCTTTTACCCGAAACTATGGAACTCAAATTTAAGGAAGACAATACTGTAATCAATATCAACGGCTTTTTTGCCATATTCAGCCTAATATATATCAGCGACCACAACACGCACACCAACTATTCGCTGCTGAGAGTAATGAATCAGAAAAAAATGTACAAAGCTGATACAATGGAAATTCCGTTTGGATACGAAAAAATGCATAACATCCAAATCAAGCACACCGACGATACTCTCACCATCTGCGGTTACAAATGCAAAAAGGCACTTGCTTACTGTCCCGAGGCAAGCGACAAGCCCTACGAACTATATTATACCAACGAAATAGGAATCCGAAACCCGAACACCAACAACCCATTTAGGCAGTTAGACGGGGTTTTGCTCGGTTTTCAAGTGCGCCTCAGCAATATCAGCATGAATATGAAGGCAATAGAAATACACGAAGAAAAAATTGACGATTCGGTTTTCAAAATTCCCGACGACTACGAAATTGTTTCGCGCGAGCAGTTGGAAGAATTTATAGATTCGTTTACCAAATCAGACGACATACCTACCATCTGACGTTGAAAATCCCAATCTTCTAACTCTTTTTTGATTTCGTAATCGGTGTAATCAATCTTTACCGGGCACACTGATATATATCCGTTGGCAAGTGCATATTCGTCGGTATCAGTAGCTTCGGGTTCGTGATTTATAAATTTTCCACACAGCCAATAATACATTTTACGGTTGTTGGGATGAATGTTTTCTTCATAATATTCGTCCCACATGGCGTGGCTCATGCGTGTAACTTTTACACCCATTATAGGATGCTCCGAGGGATTTGGAATATTTACATTAAGGCACAACGGTTGGTTACCCTTGTATTCCAATACTTTAGAGGCTATCAAACGCACATAGTCTGATACATCAGTAAAATCGGCATCCGACGAAAAATTCAAAATCGAAAAACCCACCGATGGAATATCGTGCAACATACCTTCGAGCGCCGCGCCCATTGTTCCCGAATATAACTGGTTGATACTTGAATTGGAGCCATGATTGATGCCGCTGAGAATTATATCTGGGCGACGATGCAAAATCTTATACAAACCAATCTTGATACAATCGGCGGGCGAACCTGTACATTTATAAGCAATTACCTCAGGATCAAACGAATGTGAAGGCCTATACCAAAGTGGCAAATCAAGCGTTATGCTATGTCCCTTGCCGCTCTGAGGTTTGTCGGGTGCCACCACAACCACTCGTCCAAGAGATTGAACAGCCTCTACTAAAACTTTCAAACCCCTTGAAAAAATTCCGTCGTCGTTGCTAATTAATATTAAAGGTGCAGAATTGTCTTCCATATAATTATTGTTTAATTTGTGTTAGTGTTACAGCCATTGCTTGTGTCGCGAAATCCTAATTCCAATAAAAGCCATCAAAATAGAGAACACCAGTATCAAAGGCATAGCCCAAACCCAAGTTTCCATACCATTAGGCACATTCATACCAAAGAAGCTGGCAATCAACGTAGGAATCATCAAGATAATAGAAACCGAGGTCATCTGCTTCATTACCACGTTGAGGTTGTTGGATATAACGCTTGCAAAAGTATCCATCATGCCGCTCTGGATATTGCTGTAAATCTGCGCCATCTCAATAGCCTGCTTGGTTTCAATCATGGCATCTTCGATAAGGTCTTCGTTAATTTCGCTAAACATAGTCTTTTTTGAGTTTTTAAACTTTGCAAGAACTAACTCATTGCTTTTTAGCGAAGTAATAAAGAATACCAAACATTTTTCTAATTTCAACAATTTATTGAGTTCCTTATTACGGATAGATTTTTCTATCTCCTTTTCAATCAACGAAGTATGCTGGTTAATCTGACGCAGATAGTACATAAACGAATTGGCACTGCGAATAAAAAGGTTGAGAGTAAAGTTGATACGGTCGTAAACTGGTTGCGACGAATTTCGATACACCGACGGCTGATCCACAGGCAACACATTATTAGGCACATTACAAATGGTAACGGTATAATCTTCGCCCATAAAAATGCCCAAAGGGTAAGTGGTGTAGTTCATAGAATCGCCCGTGGTTTCAACAGGAATACGCAAGATTATCATACTCCATTCGTCGTCCACTTCGTAACGAGGCCGCTCATCGTTGTCGAGGATGTCTTGAATAACATCCTGCGGAACTTTGAATTTTTCTTGCAAGAGTTCTACTTCCTCGCTGTCGGGTTGTACACAATGTACCCAACAACCATTTTCAAGTTCACTGAACTTTTCAGCGCCCAGGAAACTTCTGTACATCTGAATCATTAATAAACCTCCAAAATTAAATTCCCACGCGAAGGGAGGAGGTTTCAAAAAGAAACGTTCTTACCCCTCAGGGAAAAATTTATAGTTTTCTAAATTATAAGGGTCTTCGTCCATAGGATAAAAACAATTGATTATGCTGCAAATATACTAAAAAAAATAATACCCCGTCAAACACGGGGTATTTTTTTAAACAAAAAATCGTATTAGTCTCCTAATGTTGCCACCATAACGGCTTTGATTGTGTGCAAACGGTTTTCGGCCTCGTCAAACACTATAGATGCGGGCGATTCAAAAACTTCATCGGTAACTTCGATAGAATCAAGTCCAAATTTGTCGTAAATTTCTTTGCCAACTTTTGTTTCCAAATCGTGGAATGCAGGAAGGCAGTGCATAAATTTTACATCAGGATTGCCGGTGAGTTTTAAGCAGTTGCTATCTACACGGTATTTCAAAAGCATATCGATACGCTCTTTCCAAACCTCGGCTGGCTCTCCCATCGATACCCAAACATCGGTGTAGATTACATCGCAACCCTTTACACCTTCTTCAAGATTATCGGTAATGGTGATTTTTGCACCTGAGGTTAGTGCTAATGCCTTACATTTTTCTACCAAAACATTATCTGGAAACAATTGCTTAGGACCAACAAGACGGATGTCCATACCTAATTTAGAAGCAATAACCAACAATGAGTTAGCTGTATTGCAGTGCAAATCGCCAAGGAAAGCAAATTTCATATCCTTAACATCTTTTTTGAGATGCTCTTTCATAGTAAGCAAATCGGCGAGAGCTTGGGTTGGATGAAACTCATTGGTAAGGCCGTTCCAAACTGGAACGCCCGAAAACTCAGCCAATTGCTCCACTATTTTTTGACCAAAGCCACGATACTCAATGGCATCAAACATACGTCCAAAAACACGAGCCGAGTCTTTGATAGATTCCTTGTGTCCCAACTGGCTTGCCGAAGGTGTAATATACACAGTATGAGCACCTTGATCGGCTGCAGCTACCTCAAAAGCACAACGTGTGCGGGTAGATGTTTTTTCAAATACTAATGCTATATTTTTACCATTAAGGTACTTAACCTCAGTATGTTGCGATTTGGCTTGTTTCAAATCGGCTGCCAACTGCAATAGATAATTGATTTCATCTGTTGTAAAATCAAGCAATGTCAGCAGACTTCTGTTTTTTAAATTTATGTTGCTCATATAAAAAAATGTTTTTACAAAGATAGATATTTATATTTAAAAACTAATTAAGGAAAACACTAAAATTTATTCAGCAGCAGAGTATACCTTGGCAAAAAAATCGCGCAGTTCGTCGTATGCCGACAACTCAAAAAATGGTGAAGAAATATTTACATCTATTTGATATACAGTTTGTCCATTATCTTCACCAACAGAAAAATCAGCATGAAGCCTCTCGCCTACAGAAGAAAAACTATGGGGCGTAAAATCATTAGTTAAAGGTTGACTGCAAACCACTTTGTAAGTGTAATGCCTCGGCACCACTAAGTCTACTGGCACTGTGCGAACAATTTCGCTAAACGGATTGGCGCCCATAAGCAAATTAAACACAGAATGTAAATTATTGCTAACAAATGAAAACGTGGAATCACTAATTTGATTTTCTTCAACAACCAAGCCACTTGCATAATGCGTGATTTGACATTTACCGTTGGACAAATGCGCAGTAAGTTGCAGTGTATCAGGGAAACTCTGTTGAAGAGATACAAAAAAGTGATTATCTGTTTCCATTACAAGATATTGATTATTAATATTTTGCTTATTCAACGCACCCAATTGATTGTTGCCATTAGCTGCATCTAATATAAAAGATTGTTGAGTATTATCGTATACAAAAGAAACAAATGCAAGTATATTATTGAATTGCAATCGATTAACATACAAAGAATCCACCGTTCCATAATCTCTTGTAGCCGACAATACAGGAAGGGCATAGAATCCCGCACGTCGCAAAAGGGCAACAAGCGTAGCATTGATTTCGGCACTATTGCCAACGCCTTGTTTCAGAACCATTTCAGGAGTGCGCTCTATATAACTTGAATAAACGCTATCCCATTTTACATTAGATGTAACATAGCTATATAACTGTTTCACAACGGTAAGAGAATCAACTGCATCGGCATTATCATAAATATCTGATAATTTGCCATTTAGCACAAATGATTTAAGAATAGGTTTCCAAAACGAAGAACTTTTACGAAGCTCTTTGGTAAACCGCGCCCAATTGTTGCTCTCAAACTTAATATAACCGGGATTAACTATCTGATTCCAAACTTCAAATTTTGATAAATATCGGTTGCCGGGCTCATCGTATGCAAAAATAAGCCGCGTAAGCCTACCCCAAACTGCAGTAAGATATTGAGACTGATGAATATCTTCGGTAATACGGGTAGGCCGCATCAAAAGCAAAGCGTCATAATAACGTTTCTGTGGCATAAAGGCTAAAGAAGTATCCACGGGCATAGTATTATGCGCTGTAA
Organism: Bacteroidales bacterium; assembly: GCA_017394445.1. Taxonomy (GTDB): domain Bacteria; phylum Bacteroidota; class Bacteroidia; order Bacteroidales; family UBA3824; genus UBA3824. The sequence goes on from JAFPYT010000170.1 coordinate 25,169, forward strand.
ACACATTCTGTATAGATGAAAACCTAAACGTAATCATCTCGCCTCGCTCAGAATATGCATTAACAGGACCATTGAGCGACGAAAAATTTTCGGTAATGGTTTGGAAATGATAATTTGTAGACCTATCCACAGGCAAATAATCTCCTGTTACACAAAAATCATACTCTATAAAATCAGGAAAATCTGTAACTGCCTGCGACACTATGCAAGGGTATTTACAATGAAAATTCCACGCTTCGGGTTGCGAATAGTTAAACGAAACCTTAGTATACTGCACGTCAACTATATCTCCAGCCTTAATTTCAGGAAAATGGATAACCAAAAAACTACGAAGGCTGTCGCGATTTATCACTTCGATATTCTTATATTTTATCTTATGTTCGCTAACTTTTTGGTTTGCAAGACGGTATATACGAGCTTTTGTGTTAAGCACTTTTTCGTAATCATATCTGCCACTAAAAGGCACTACTATTTGATTACTATCTAAAAAATTGTCAACCAAGGCTTTATAACGGATATGAAAGGTATTGAAAAACATCACCTGATGTTCGTATACGTTGAAAGTGCTTACCCGCTGATTAAGAAGCACCACAGCATCGTAAGCACCTGATTTTTCAATCTCCGTAGGGTTGAAATCGTCAGCTGTAATTGAGCCAAAACTCTTAACCACTGTATCTTTCTGTGCAAAAGCGTTTAAACAGAAAATCACTGACAAACAGAATGATAGAATATGTTTCATAAATTCCAAAATTTTAAGATTCTCAACAGACAATAATAACAATAATCTATTAATAAAAAAAGGTGTTCCCCAAAAAAGAGAACACCTATCTCAAAAAAAATTTAGAAACTACTAAACATATTTCGACTCACGGAGAGCCTTGATTTTTTCGTCCTCCATATAGTCTTCAAAATCCATATATTTATCAATCAATCCGTTAGGAGTGATTTCAAGAATACGGTTGCAGACCGTGTGGATAAATTCATGGTCGTGCGAAGTCATAATGATATTGCCCGGATAGGTCTTCATATTATTGTTGAATGCCTGAATAGATTCCATGTCCAAATGGTTGGTGGGATGGTCGAGCATAATCACGTTGGGATTTTGAAGCATCATACGGGCAATCATGCAGCGCATTTTTTCGCCTCCCGAAAGCATAGTGCATTTTTTGTTGATGTCGTCGCCAGAAAAGAGCATTTTGCCGAGATAACCACGGAGAAATACCTCTGTAGTGTCGTCGGTAAACTGAGCAAGCCAATCTTTTATCGAAATTTCCTTTTGGAAAAATTCGTTGTTGTCTAACGGAAGATATGCAGTTGTAATGGTTTGACCCCACGCAAAAGTACCCGAAGTGGGCTGAATTTCGCCGTTGATAATACGGAAAAACGCTGTTGTGGCACGTTGGTCGTGCGAAAGAAGTGCAATTTTATCGTTGCGCTCAATATTAAAGGAGATGTTTTTGAAAAGCACCTCGCCATTGAGTTCGTAGCATAGGTCTTTGATTTCCAAAACCTTGTCGCCAGCAGGACGTTCGGGTGTAAATATTATGCCCGGATAGCGGCGAGTAGAGGGTGCAATTTGCTCAATATTAAGCTTTTCGAGCATCTTTTTGCGGCTTGTGGTCTGCTTGCTTTTTGCAACATTGGCACTGAATCGTTGAATAAATTCCAAAAGTTCTTTCTTTTTCTCTTCAGCCTTCTTGTTTTGTGCAGCCTGCTGACGCTGAGCAAGTTGCGAACTCTCGTACCAGAACGAGTAGTTGCCCGAAAACATACGGATTTTATTGAAGTCGATATCAACAATATCGGTGCAGACATTATCTAAGAAGTGGCGGTCGTGCGAAACCACAATCACAGTATTCTGAAAATTAGAAAGATAGTTTTCTAACCAAAGAACGGTATCAAGGTCGAGGTCGTTGGTAGGCTCGTCGAGCAAAAGGTTGTCGGGATTACCAAAAAGAGCCTGAGCAAGAAGCACTTTTACACGTTCCTTGCCGCTGATATCTTTCATCAGTTGGTCGTGCAGGTTTTCTTTGATACCAAGACCACTGAGTAGAGCTGCAGCATTGCTTTCGGCATTCCAACCGTCCATTTCGGCAAATTCGTCTTCAAGTTTGCCAAGAACAATACCGTCCTCGTCGTTAAAATCGGCTTTGGCGTAAAGTTCGTTTTTCTTCTGCATATTGTCCCACAGTTTTTTGTGACCCATAAGAACGGTGTCCAAAACTGTAAACTCTTGAAACTCAAAGTGGTTTTGTTTTAAAACTGAAAGGCGTTCGCCATGACCAAGTTCTACTGTACCACGAGTAGAATCAAGGTCGCCGGCAAGAATTTTAAGAAAAGTAGACTTTCCTGCGCCGTTTGCGCCAATAACACCATAGCAGTTGCCGGGGGTAAACTTTAAGTTAACATCCTCAAACAGAGGTTTTTTGTCGAATTGAATCGCTAAATTTTGTACTGTAATCATTTTGCTGCCTAATTATGGCGCAAAATTATAAACAAAAATTGTTTTAAACAAAAATCCTTTGTAGTTAATCTGCATATTTTCAAATAAAAAAAAGGAGAAATAAATAAATTATTTTGTACAAATTGTATAATTTATTACATTTGCGTACTCAAAAATATAACGTATATGAACAAAATTTTTTGTTTAGAAACCGAATGGGATAAATCTATACAAGATTTAAAAAAGAAATCGGCGGCTAAGTCGCTTTTAGAATTTTTAGAGAATACAATGAATATTCCCTACGCATTTCGTCAAGTGGCTACGTCTCAAGACTTTGAATACTATATCAACCACCTCAATTATAGTTCGTACTCGGCTTACGATATGGTATATCTGTGTTTTCACGGAGCCAAAAGCGCCATTGAGTTTGCCAACGGTGTAAACCTTAATTTACGCACATTTGCAAACAAACACGAAAACTTATTCCTCAACCGCAATGTTCATTTTGGTTCGTGCAGTTCGCTCCGTATGAAAGAAGATGAAATAAAGGCGTTTAAAAAGCACACAAATGCGCGTATGATTACCGGATATACACGCGATGTTGACTTTATGAATAGTTTTGTTTTTGAACTTTGGCTGCTAAGCACCATTGCCACTCATCCAAATTATACTGCCAAAGGCGTAATGACCCGCGCTGTGCAAGAGATGCCGCAACATGTAAAAAAATTCGGTTTTGTGGCTTATTAAAAGTTAAGAGCAACGATTATAAATACTTAGCTAACAATCAATTGTGATTAAAAACATACTCAATGATATTTGCACCCATTTGCAAAGCCTCTAAGTGCTTTTGTGGTGTATCATTGTGAACCTCAATATCTTCCCACCCATCGCCAAGGTCACATTCCCAAGTATAGAGAAAAACAAGACGGCCTTCAATAAAAATACCAAAAGCCACAGGAGCATGATTGTCGTGCTCGTGAATTTTGGGCAAACCATTGTTGAAATGGTATTTTTGATGAAATATCAGATGCGATGATGGAATCTCTACCAAAGGATTATCAGGAAAAACACGTTTCATTTCGCGAAAAACAAAATCACGTGTTCCATAATTATCATCAAAATGGAGAAAACCTCCCGACATAAGGTAAAGCCTTAGATTTTCGATGTCAGAAGCCGAAAACTCAACATTACCGTGCCCTGTAGCGTGAACAAACGGATAGTTGAAAATCTCCGCATTGCCAGGCTCAACAGTAGGTATATCATTGCTAATGTTGGTTTTAAGGTTTTGATTGCAAAAATTAACAAGATTGGGCAGCGACGTAGGATTTGCATACCAATCGCCACCACCCGAATACTTTAATAAGGCTATTTTAAGAGTCTGCGATTGAGCCACAACCGCAGACATCAAAAGAAATATCGTAAGAAAAAACTTCACCTTAAATTCCCGTATAGTTAAACGGAGTAATTTTCATAAGTTCCTCTTTAACAGAGTCTTTTACGTCTAAGGTTTGAATAAATCCGTGAATATCCTCTTCGGTTATCTGACGGTTTACGCGGGTGAGTTCTTTAAGTTTTTCGTAAGCGTTGGGCACACATTCGCGACGCAAAATGGTTTGAATAGCCTCAGCGCAAACTGCCCAGTTGCTTTCGAGGTCGGCATCGATAGATTCTTGGTGAAGAATCAACTTGTCGAGACCCTTGAGCAAAGATTTCATAGCTATCATAGTGTGAGCAATCGGAACACCAATATTGCGGAGAACAGTGCTGTCGGTAAGGTCGCGTTGCAAACGCGAAACCGGTAGTTTTTGTGCCAAGTGTGTGAATATAGCGTTTGCGATACCGAGGTTGCCTTCAGCGTTTTCAAAATCTATCGGGTTAACCTTGTGAGGCATAGCCGACGAACCAACTTCACCTGCTTTGAGTTTCTGTTTAAAGTAGTTCATCGAAATATACATCCAAATATCGCGACAAAGGTCGATAAGAATGGTGTTAATGCGTTTCATACCATCGCAGAAAGCAGCAAAATTATCGTAATGCTCTATCTGAGTGGTAACTTGGCTACGTTCCAAACCAAGGACATGATTTACAAACGAATTGGCAAAAACTGTCCAGTCAATTTCGGGATAAGCCACGTGGTGAGCGTTGAAATTACCTGTTGCACCACCAAATTTAGCAGAGAAGGGAACAAGTTTCAACAATCCCATCTGAGTTTGAAGGCGTTCTACATAAACCTCAATCTCCTTGCCTAAGCGTGTGGGACTTGCTGGCTGTCCGTGAGTACGAGCAAGCATCGAAACATCAGCCCATTCGCCAGCGCGGTGATAGAGTTGAAGTGTAACTTTGTCTAACAAAGGAAGATACACATTATTGAAAGCCGCCTGCAACGAATACGGAACAGCAGTATTATTGATATCTTGTGATGTAAGTCCAAAATGTATAAACGACTTATACTGAGGGATTTCTAAAGCATCGAATTTTTCGCGCAAGAAATACTCTACTGCCTTAACATCGTGGTTGGTAGTTTTTTCTATCTCTTTGATTCTCAATGCATCTGTGGTTTCAAACTTGCGATATACGGCACGCAAGGGCTTAAACAGCGCACGGTTGAAATCTTTGAGCTGTGGCAATGGAATTTCGCATAGAGCGATAAAATATTCCACTTCTACCATTACCCTGTATTTTATAAGTCCAAACTCCGAAAAATATTCGGCAATTTCGTCAACTTTGTTTCGGTACCGGCCGTCTACCGGTGATATGGCGGTTAGTTCAGTCAATTCCATATTATCTGTCTTGATTTATTATGCAAATGTATAAATTTTTTAACCAATAAAACTAAAAAACACTCAAAAAAATTTGCACCTTTATCATTTTAAGAGTTTTTTTGCAGAAATATCACACTCAGAAGCATTATTACTATTATTATCAAATCGATTTTCGGCAAAAATACACCTTATATATATAGTAACGCTCCAAATAGAGATTTCAACTTTTACAAACAAAAACCGTGAAAAACTCGCAAACAAAAAAATCTTTTTTTTAAATTTGCAAACAAAAAACCATGCCAGAACAAATACATATTTCGGCAGACCAAGAAGAAATGTTGCCCATACTTAACAACGAAGGCAATATAATAGGCAAAGCTTGGCGTAGCGAGTGCCACAACGGCTCGCACTTAGTTCATCCTGTAATTCACGTACATATCTACAATTCAAAAGGAGAAATATACCTTCAAAAACGCTCGATGGCAAAAAAAATTCAGCCAGGCAAATGGGATACCGCCGTTGGAGGTCATATAGTTTTTGGAGAAACAGAAAATCAAGCACTTATACGCGAAGCTTGGGAAGAAGCCGGCGTAGAAAACGGCAAATTTGATAAAATAATGCGTTACCTTTGGGAAGGTAAAGTAGAAACCGAGATGATCAACGTTTACAAATGTCATTACGAAGAGCCAAAAATTATTTCGGTAGATGAAATTGACGACGGACGTTTTTGGACAAAACAAGAAATTGAGCAAAATATTGGCAAACAGATATTTACACCAAATTTTGAATCAGAATACCAAAAAATAAAACTTGCATTTGAATAAAAATTGACGATATGGATTTTGCGCAAATCAAAGAATTAAAAGACAAA
>JAFPYT010000002.1 GCA_017394445.1 Bacteroidales bacterium
CATTTTAGCAAATATTTTAGGTTAAATAAATATTAAAGTTTAGCAATTTCGGCAGGGGTTAGTCCGGAGTATTTGGCTATTAAATCAATTGATAAACCATCGGCTTTCATACGGCGGGCGGTGGCAAGTTTTTCGTTACGCTCGCCTTCGGCACGTCCCATTTCTTTGCCTATTTCTTTGCCTTCCTCTAAGCCTACCGCGTGTCCATCTTTATATTGTCGTTCAAACGATGACTTTTCGGTGCTGACATTAAGCCAATAAAGATCGTATGCAAGCAATTCGCCTTCGGTAAAGGCAGAACGGCGGACAATTTCTAATGCCTCGGATGTTTCTTTGTTGGCAAGTAGTTCGGGGTCGGCATCGTCGGTGTTTTCATCTATTTCGGTAAGAAATTTTAGCCAAAGATTGTGCATAACTTTTACTGCGCGGTTCTCAGGCTTGAAATTTGGCAACACAACAAACACCATCGAGAGGTCAGTATGAATATCTGATTTATGGTTTTTGTTAGTTAGATAATATTCTTGGATATATTCGTTGGAATATTCGGGAAATGCTTTTTCGTCGTTGACCAAGCACAGAGCATATACATCGTTTAATTCGCCAAATGCCTTTCCCTTACCCAACTGTTTTGAATACATTGAAGTGGCATTAAACAACGTGCGCTGAAAAAATTCAGTGTTCCAAATCGACTGCATTTCTACTATGAAATGACGGTTGAAATTATCGGTACAGTATACATCTACAATGGAGTATTTTTTACCGGGGTTTTCGGGGATATTTTCAGGCGAAAGATAACTTACGGTTTTAATTTCCATACCGTCGGGCAGGGGCAAAAGGGCGTTCAAAAGGCTAAGCACAAGGTTGGGATGCTCGCCAAACACCTTTTTAAAGGTCAAATCTGCTTTCGGGTCAAGATATTTCGACATAATGCATACTATTTTTATTGTTACCGCAAAACAACAAAAAAGTTTTGTAAAATACAAATTATTCATTCAAAAAAAATAACTTTGCACTAAAATCATTATTATGAACCACCATAACATCGATATTATCAAGAACTTTGCTGATTATCTGACTTTGGAACGGGGAATGTCGGCTAATAGCATTGAGGCGTACACAAGAGATGTGGACAAGTTGGCTTTTTATGCCGAATCAGTTCTCAAAAACCGTAATTTTGAGGAAATTACCACCGAAGAACTTGCCGCCTTCATTGAATGGATTGCACGTCTTGGAATGAAACCAAGGTCGCAAGCACGTATTCTCAGCGCAGTGAAACAACTCTATCGCTATATGCTCTTTGAGGATATGATTGAGGACACTCCCGCCGACACTATTCAATGCCCCAAAATGGGTATGATGCTGCCCAACGTGCTGAGCGTGGAAGAGATAGACAGCATAGAAGCCGCCATCGACCTCAGTAGCAACGAGGGCGAACGTAACCGCGCCATTATCGAAACCCTGTACAGTTGCGGTTTGCGTGTTTCGGAACTTATCAACCTGAAAACCACCGATATAAATCCCGAAGAAGGGTTTATCAAAGTTACCGGCAAGGGCAACAAGACACGCCTCGTGCCCATCAGCCACACCGCATTAGAATACATTAATTATTATGTAGAAAAAATGCGCAACCATATTGCCGTTAACAACGAAAACAAGGATTATCTTTTTCTCAACCGTCGTGGCAGGAAACTTACACGGGTAATGATTTTTACCATTGTAAAACAATTAGTTGAGGCTGCTGGAATCGACAAAAATGTGAGTCCGCACACATTCCGCCACTCGTTTGCCACACACTTGGTAGAGGGTGGTGCCGACCTCCGAGCCGTGCAGGAGATGCTTGGTCACGAATCTATCCAAACCACCGAAATATACACTCACTTAGATAGTTCGTACCTCCGTGACGAAATTCTCACCTTCCATCCCCGCAGCGACAAACGACAACAGATTCTCGATGTTACCGAAAATCTGCCCGATGACATTCTTGAACCTAACTACGAGGTAATCAACGAAGAAGAATTCGACGATGTGGAGGAGTTGATGAAGATGAAGGAGGAGATGGAGAATAACTTGCCACATCATAGTTAAAAAATGTTAACGTGGCAACTTATAATAATTAAAAGTTGCCACATCTTGGCAAAAATAGGGCGATGTGGCAAGGTATAAGTTTAACAAAGATTAATTTGTAATCATCATAATTATTCTTATATTTGCCAATCATCATTCATCTTTTAAACATCACTAATTATGAACAAAACCGCAATCATCGCCGCAATTTTGGCACTGGGCTGCGCTACCACAAACGCCCAAGAAAAACTCTTCAACAGACCTGACGGATTTTGCACAGAAGGTGTTTAGATAAACCCTCGCCTTATGCCGCCTTGTACAACTGCCGTTGAAACTCGAAGTAATGGTTGCGGATTTGCGGTACGTCCATTGAAAGGTTGGCTTTTGCATCGGCGATTGAGCCGTATTTCATATTGATGAACTTGCCGAGGTTTTCGGACGTGAACTCGCGGTAACTGTTGCGCAGATATTGCGAAATGAGGAAATCGGTGAAGACGCGCTGA
>JAFPYT010000171.1 GCA_017394445.1 Bacteroidales bacterium
GGCGGGTTATTACTTAATTTTTTAAACTATTACAGAAATGCAGATTATTAAAAGACTTATTTTGGTGTTGGCTCTTGCCGTGCTTTGTGGACAGGTGGCAGAGGCTCAATACGTTACTTTCAACAAGGATGACGGCGGTATCGATGTGGCAAAATGCGGACTTTCGTGCGCCGATGATGCTCCCGAGGGCGTTAAAATTGCCGTCAAGAATCTCGACGACGATATTTTCGACGTTACGGGAAAGAAACCTTCTCTTAATCAAAACCCTCAGTACAATATTTTTGTCGGCACGCTTGGCACACCGTCAACCGACAAGTTGGTTAAAAAACAGAAAATCAATATATCAGCCATCAATGGCAAGTGGGAGGCTGGTATGATTGTGCTCAATGGCAACACTATATATATTATCGGTGCCGATATGAGGGGAACAATCTTTGCCGTGTACGACCTCAGCAAGTCGCTCGGCGTTAGTCCTTGGAAATTTTGGGCTGACGTGCCCACTCAAAAGCACGATTATGCAGCGTTGAAACTCTCTTCGCCGGTAGTTTTCCCATCGCCTAAGGTTAAATACCGCGGCATTTTCTTAAACGATGAGGCTCCCTGCCTTAGCACTTGGGTAAACAATACTTTCCCCGACGAAAAATGTCCTTCGGCGGTAAAGGGTCTTGCCAAAGGTATGAACAGCCAGTTTTACGCCAAGGTGTTTGAACTTTTGCTCCGCTTGAAAGCCAACTTTATGTGGCCTGCTATGTGGGGTAACGCTTTTTATGCCGACGACACCGAAAACAGCAAAACTGCCTCTACAATGGGCATTGTTATGGGAACATCGCACCACGAACCTATGGCACGCAACCATCAGGAGTGGGCTCGCCGCCGTGGTGCCGACGGTGCTTGGGATTACAATACTAATCAAGAAGTTATCGATAAGTTTTTCCGCGAGGGCATCAGCCGCAGCAAAAACAACGAAGACCTCATTACCATTGGTATGCGTGGCGACGGAGATACTCCACTTGGCGGTCGCGAGGGTCACGACGATGAGTATGTGATGGCTCTTGAACAAAACAAGAAACTTATGGAGCGCATAATCAACAATCAGCGCAAAATTATAGCCGAGGAAACTGGCAAGCCCGCAGCACAGCGTCAGCAAGTTTGGGCTCTCTACAAAGAGGTTCAGGAGTATTACGATGCAGGACTCAAAGTGCCCGAAGATGTGATTATCCTCCTCAGCGACGACAACTGGGGCGACATCCGCCGTGTGCCCGACCATAAACGTGCCGGTGGTTGGGGAATTTATTACCACGTTGACTATGTGGGTGCTCCCCGTAACTCTAAATGGCTGAATATCACACAGACACAGCAGATGTTTGAGCAACTTTCGCTTGCCTACGACTTTGGTATCGAAAGCCTTTGGGTGCTTAATGTCGGCGACCTTAAACCGATGGAATATCCTATCCAACTTTTCTGCGATATGGCTTACGAACCAAAGACTTACAATCTCCAAAACGTTACCTCTCATACCGAAAAATTCTTTGAGAGCGTGGCTGGTGCCGATTACGCCAAAGAAGCCGCACGTATCTACAACCGCAACTGTCAGTTTATGGCGCGTGTAACTCCCGAAATGCTTGATTCTTACACCTACAATGTGGCAACGGGCGAGTTTAAGCAGGTGGCAGACGAATATGCACGTCTCGAATCAGAGGCTCTGCGCCTTTGGTTGCTAATTCCCGATATGTACAAAGACGCTTATTTTCAAACAATTCTGTTCCCCGTGCAAGCAATGGCAAACCTCTACGATATGTATTACGCCCAGGCAATGAACCGCTATTGCGCCGAAAGAAACAATCCCGACGCCAACTGTTGGGCAGATAGGGTTTCAGAATGTTTTAAACGCGATTCTATTCTTTGCGCACAGTACAACACCGGCATTGCCAATGGCAAATGGAACGGAATGATGATTCAAAAGCACATCGGCTACCGTATGTGGAACGATAATTTCCCCCACGATATGCTTCCCCCCACCAAGCGTGTGGCTGAGGGCAACGGCGGATACGTTTTTGCTACTGGCAATGGATA
>JAFPYT010000172.1 GCA_017394445.1 Bacteroidales bacterium
ACGACAGCATTGTTCTTCGCCGTTATATTCCCTACTGCGTTTTTTGTATGAATCAGGACGAATTGGTCGAATTTGGTAAAAAACACGTTTGCAGACATTGTATAGAGAAACTCTCTGAAATCTGATTTTTTCGATACCTTAACTTGTTCGGTTTTGTGTGAGATTTTGGAAATTTGACTGGTTTTTAAATGAAAACAGCATATTGTTTAAAAAATTCTCGAAAAATTTGTGAATAATTAACAACGAATAAATTGAGGTTTTGAATTGAAAATGTGTCGGAAAAATGTTAAAATAATAAGTATGAAATCGGCAGCTTGCATAAAGTTTTTTCGTTTTTCAATACTTTTTATTTGTCCGCATTTTAAAGACACTTTTTCTTAGGGCTGTTTAGTATCTTGAAGTGTGCATATTTCCGTTAGTGATTTTGCCGACAGCAAGGAAAAAAGCCGCAGGAGTACTGTTGTATTGCAAGTTTTTTTGACACAGCCTGAGGCAGAATTTGCCGAAAGGTGCGTGTTGGAGATACTAAACAGGCTCTTAGGGGTATAGCTTTAGGAGGAAATAAAGTGGATAAAGAAAAAGTTAAGAAATTTTTATGCTGTGCGATTGCCGTTATTACTATGATAACTCCGTTTTGCGGTGTGCAGGGATTTGCCGAGGAATACTACGACGAGTATTTCGACGACGGCGGTTTGTACGGCGAGGCCTCCGATGATGAAGAGGAAGAGCAGGACAGCGATACCGATAAGGCGGAAGAAGTATCGGAGGAAAATTCAGTGAGTTCAGTGGCAGAATTGGATAAATTGGCATACAACGGCGATGACCTTGGTGCCACTTATACTAAAGGGGCTACGACCTTTAAGGTTTGGTCGCCGACGGCTGAGAGAGTTCAGGTTTTGATTTATGCGACAGGCAGCGATGAGGAAGAGGACAGCAAGTATATTTCCGCAAACGAAATGTCGTATGACGAAAAATCAGGAGTTTGGTCGGCAACCGTTCAGGGCGATCTTTTGAATAAGTATTATACATATAATGTATATACGGGCAAAAAGGGCAAGGAAACAGTCGATATTTATGCAAAGGCGGCAGGTGTGAACGGTAACAGAGGTATGATTGTTGACCTTGAAGCAACAAATCCGACCGACTGGGAGAATGACAAGCACGTTTCTGTAGACAATCAGTCCGAGGCTATTGTTTGGGAGGTTAATGTTAAGGATTTTTCGAACGATCCGGCTTCGGGCGTCAGTTCAAAAAATCGTGGAAAATATCTTGCCTTTACGGAAAATAACACCACGGTGAACGCAAGCGGCACATCTACCACGGGTATGGCATATCTGAAAGAGTTGGGTGTGAATTACGTTCAGCTTTTGCCTATCTTTGATTTCGGCTCGGTGGACGAGGCTTCAAAAGAGGATCAGTTCAACTGGGGCTACGACCCGAAAAATTATAATGTTCCCGAGGGTTCGTATTCGAGTAATCCTTACGACGGAAATGTGCGAATTAACGAGGTAAAGCAAATGGTTCAGGCTATCCATAACAACGGTATGGGTGTAGTTATGGACGTTGTTTTCAATC
>JAFPYT010000173.1 GCA_017394445.1 Bacteroidales bacterium
AATAACATCTACTTGCGATTTCCAATTGTTATTAATTTCGGTGCCTTCGGTAAAAAGGTCGTTCCATTCCTTGTCGGTAAGTTTTGATTGAATTCCGTGTTCACCTTTCCAAATAGTGTAATTGTCTTTGCAATTTGGCGGAACGGCATGCCACATTAGCGTAATAATTGCACCCTGATTATGCCATTTGATAGCATTGTCGATAGTGCGTTGACGGAAATTGATACCATCTAACGAATTATGCTTACTGTATCCGAAATCTTGCCCAAACACTACCGGGTGCGACCCAGTAAAGTTTTCTACACGTTCCATATAAATGTCGCTGTAAAGGGGATACGAGTGCTGTCCGGTGAGTGTGCCGTTGCCACTTTGACGGTAAATAAAGCCGAGCAATTGTTTTGCTTCGGGAGAAGCGTTCTGATTAACAGGATTTTGCGACGATGCGTGCAGTGTTATTGCCGCTATCAATGCAGTCAAAATAAGTCTTTTCATCTTTTTGAAATTTTTACAATAATGATTACCAAAAGTAGTAATTATATTTAAAAAGCCAAACAATTATAACAATACTTTTTACAATAAAAAAAGGTAAAAAATAATAACGATTTTATTTGCGGCAACAAAAAAAAGACCTATATTTGACACCAAAAAATAAATATTTAACACTATAAAAATTAATACAATGAAACAATTTGCATTATTAGCATTATGCCTGTTGCCATTTGCCGCACTGCAGGCTCAAACCACCAAAGAGGAGATGTTTGCCAATCCGCTTAGAATGGGCGGCAACAATATGGCTTACAATCCCGAAATTAAACCTCAAACACCAGCCCCAAAAGGCTACACACCTTTTTATATTAGTCACTACGGACGACACGGTTCGCGTTACCACTACACCCCGTTCGACTATATCATGATGTACAATCAACTTAAATCTGCCGACGAGGCCAACGCACTTACAGCTCGCGGAAAAGAATTAAAAAAACGTGTAGACGCACTCTATGCCGATGGACGCGAACGTGCAGGCGACCTTACCCAAAAAGGTTTCGACCAGCACCAAGGCATTGCAGAACGAATGGTAAAATCGTTCCCCGAATGTTTTGGAGCCAACGCATATTTGGATGTTAAATCGTCCACTTCGCACCGCGTAATAATGAGTATGGACGCATTTTTGCAAAAAGTTAACTCGCTACGCCCTGGCATAAAAGTTAAGACCGAATCAAGCCGCAGAATCATGTATTTTATCAACAACGAGGAGCGCGATTCGGTTACCGCCAAGCTCAAAAACGATGCTTACAACGCTGCAAACGCCAAAATCAGAGAGGCTTGCACTCATCCCGACAGAATAATCAACGAGATATTCTCCGACCCTGAATACGTAAAAGCAAAAGTTAAACCCGAACATTTTGTAAGCAAATTGTTTGAGCTAAACTGCAATATGCAAGATATCAGCGATTTGGATTTCGACTTCAGCGACTTTTTTACCAAAGACGAGTTGTTTGAAAATTGGCAGCTATCTAACCTTTATTGGTACGCCAACTTCGGCAATTGCTCATACGCCGACAACCGTGGAGCTAAATGTGCCCGCCACCTTCTCAAAAACTTCTTAGACGAAGCCGACAAAGCCATCGCAGGCAACGGCGTAACAGCAAGTCTCCGTTTTGGACACGACACCGGACTTATGCCCCTTGCAAGTTTAATGCAGCTTGAAGGCACAGTTGCCGACGACAGCGACCTTACACAGCTATATAAATATGTATGCGACTACAAAATAGTTCCTATGGGCGGCAACCTTCAAATGATATTCTACCGCTCGCCCAAATCATCGGATATACTTGTAAAAGTGCTCTTAAACGAACGCGAAGTAAAACTTCCACTCCAAAGCAATATAGCTCCTTACTACAAATGGAACGAAGTAGAAAAATACTATCGAAACGT
>JAFPYT010000174.1 GCA_017394445.1 Bacteroidales bacterium
GACATTCACAACGCCGGTGGTCTTGGAAATGCCAGAATAAAGGAAGGCACTACTTTCTGCGTTATTCGCCGCGACACCAAAAAGACCGTGAAATACGCTGATATAAAGGTAGTTGAATAATTAAAATTAGTTAGAAACCGAAAAAAACATTAAATATGTCAGAAAATCCGGAAACAAGCAAACTGATCCAGCAATGCACTATGGTAAAACAGGTGATAGAGGACAGTATGAAATGGGTGCAGACCAACGTCGAGAAAGACAAACAGGCTGTTACCATATACAATCTTAAAAAACTCCGCCGCGACGCTAAACGTTACGAAAACGCCCTTCCGAAACGCCCCTCCGTGGCTATTTTCGGTCAAAGTCAGGTGGGCAAATCTTACCTTGTGTCAAACCTTGCCAAAACTCCTGAGGCTCTTTCGCTTTTTGTAAAAGTGCCCGACACCGGCGAGGAGGTAGACTTTATTGCCAACATCAACCCCCCGGGAGGCGGCAAAGAGGCCACTGGTTTGGTTTCGCGCTTTACCACAGCCGACACGTGGCAGGCGGGTTTCAAACCTTACTTGCTCCGTCTGTTTAGTCAAGCCGACTTGGTAAAAATAATTTCAAACGGCTATCTCTCTGATATTACGCATTATACATATTCTGTTAACCGCGACGAGGTGCAGAAAGAGATTCAAAACCTTGCCGCCATCAAACAGAACTCACCCTGTCCTGGCTTTACCGAAGACGAGGTTTACGATGTTAAAGAGTATTGCAACAACAACTTCCGCGACCACTTTATCATCAAAGACCTCAACAACATCAACTTCTGGGACGACATCGCATCTATCGTACCCTACATCGATTCGGCACAGCGCTACAAGGTGTTTGAAATTATTTGGGGCAAGCAGCCGTTCTTTACCGAACTGTTTAAGAAACTCAGCGACGGCCTTCGTCAGTTGAACTTCCTCACATCAATCCGCACCGAACTTGCCGCACTTACTCCGCAGCAAGACACCATCTTAGACGTTGAACGACTTCGCGAACTATACAAAGACACCAAGAAACCTCCCGTTAACTGTTACGACGGAGGTACGCTCCTTGCCACTCTCGACCGCAGTATCCTTTCGGCACTTACCGCCGAAGTTGTGCTGCCTCTTGCCGACAACACCGCATCCAACCCCAAGCGCACATTCTTAAAAGAGGCGGACGTGTTGGACTTCCCGGGTGCACGTTCGCGTCAGCAGATTCCCGAAGTAACGTTTGAAGAAAAAGACAACAACGACAAACTCCTTGTGTTCCTGCGTGGTAAGATTGCATTCCTCTTCAACCGCTACAACTTCAACTACGAAATCAGCACCTTATTATTCTGTATGGACGACAAACAGCCCGAGGTTGCCGACCTTCCAAAATTCCTTTACGAATGGATTCGCAACACTCACGGCGGAAGTCCCGAAAAACGTGCCGAGCGTGAACGTAAACTCGCATTGCTTGTGCAACAGAATGATATTGAGAAACTTATCCCGTTGTTGGTAGTGTTCACCAAGTTTAACATCGAACTTGCGGGCAACCCTGCCACAGAGCGTCCCGGCGAACTTGGTCCTCACAATGCCAAATGGACTGCCCGTATCGGTGCCAACTTTGCCGACCAGATGGGCATTTCCGTAGGCGACCTCTGGATTCAGAATTGGGACAACAACGGACCTTTCAAAAACGTATTCCCCTTGCGCGACCCGAAATGGAGCAAAGCGTTTTTTGAGGGTATCGACACCGATGGCAAAGAGATCTCGCTCCGTCCCGAATATGTCCAGAAGTTTGTGGATATGAAAAACTCGTGGGTAAATCACAAAGACGTTATCGCCCACGTGCACAATCCTCTTGAATGTTGGGAAGAGTTTACCCAGCCCAACAAGAGCGGTATCGACTACATTATCAAGTATATGACTCCCACTTGTAACCCCATTATCAAGCGCGAGCAAATCAAAGCCGGTATCGATGACCTCAAAACCAACCTCTACGACGAACTGTCGGCATTCTACCAAGGCGGCAACATTGACGAAAAGTTGAAAAAGGCAAAACTTTCTGCCACTCAGGCGTTTATGGCGTTGATGAAAATGCAGAAAGATAAAAACACCTTCGGTAACTTCCTCGACCGCCTCACCATCACCGACGACCTTTCGTGGAAAATCTACTTCGACCTTATGATGAACAAGCAGATAGAAGCCGATGCTCCCGTAGCACCCGTTGCCAAACCTGCCACCAAGACCCTCGACATTGATATGCTCGAAATGCTTGGACAATTCATCACCATCGAGCCGGGCGAAGGCGCACAGAGCATTCTCGGCAAGTTGAAAGAATTTTTCGGTATCGACGACAACAACGAACTTAAAAAGATTCTCGACGAAAACGGCATCAATATCGAAACCCTTATCGAAGAGAAGAAAGACAAAGAAGAAGGCGAAATCAAAGACCGCGCCTACATCTTTGCCGAAAACCTCATAAGCCGTTGGCTTGAATACATCGAAGAAATCAAGGGCGACAATGTGCTGATGCAACTCGGTATGAACAAAAAAACCGCCGACCTGATAATCAACGAGTTGAACAAAAACAAAAACCGTGTCAACCTCAAAAAGATTATCGCCGACGCAGTTCGCGAGCACGTTATCAACTTCCAGTTGACCTCTAACATTGACATTGTGGCACGTATTTCTGCCGTGATAATCAACAAGTTTGTCAACTCACTCGGTTGGGATTATGTGCCGCAAGCCGAGCGTCCGAAAGTAAAACCCACCGACACGCTTCCTGTATTCACACATCCACCGGTAAAATCGCCCGCCAAAAAGAACTTGAAACTCGAAATAGAGTTCCCTGGCGAAAAATTCTTCTCAGAATGGGCTACCGGCTTGAAGAGCAGTTTTGAAGCCAACGTCTACTTTGAAGAAAACGTCAAAGACGCCGCCAAAGCCGAAGCCGACGCCAAACTCGGTGTAATACTCGAACGGTTGAAGAGTTAAATATAATCACCTCTTTTTTTAATCCGCGCCGCCTTAAAGTTTTTTTTAAGGGGCGCGTTTTTTTACAAAAAAATCTCTAATTTTGCCCAAAACATAGATTTATTTACAAAACACAACACACAATGAACCAGCAAGAACTTCTGCCAAAAGGCGTAATATACGCAGGTGTCGACGATTTAGACATCGACCTGTTTGAAAGCCAGTACGACGTACCCGAAGGAATGTCGTACAACTCATACGTTATCTTAGACCAAAAAATAGCCGTTCTCGACACCGTGGACGCACGCAAAGCCGACGAATGGCTCAACAACATATCCAAAATACTCAACGGCAAAAAGCCCGACTACTTAGTAGTGCACCACATGGAACCCGACCACTCGGGAAGCATTGCAAAATTCTTAGAAAAATATCCCGACACCACTCTCGTGGCTTCGGGCAAGGCTCTGAATATGCTGCCGCTATATTTTGAGGATATTACCATCAACAACAAAATGGAGGTAAAAGAGGGCGACACTCTCAGCCTCGGCACACGCAGCCTCACTTTCATAGCCGCTCCGATGGTTCACTGGCCTGAGGTGATGCTCTCTTTCGATGCTACTGACGGTACTCTCTTTGCCGCCGACGCTTTTGGCAAGTTTGGCGCTATCAAAAACGAAACCGACGACTGGGCTTGCGAGGCTCGCCGCTACTATTTCAACATCTGCGGCAAATACGGCGTTCAGGTACAGAACCTTTTGAAAAAAGCCGCCAACCTCACTATCAAAACCATTTGCCCGCTCCACGGTCCAGTATTAAACCAAAATATCGATTACTATGTAGGCTTATACAACACTTGGAGCAAATACGAAGTAGAAACTCCCGGAGTATTAGTGGCTTACGCATCTATCCACGGAGGCACAAAAGCCGCCGCAGAGCATTTTGCCGAACTTCTAAAACAAAAAGGCTGCCCCAAAGTTGCCACCGCCGACCTCAGCCGCGACGATATGGAAGAGGCCATCGAAGACGCATTCCGTATGGACACCACCGTGCTTGCCGCAGCATCGTACGACGCAGGTGTTTTCCCGCCTATGGAAGACTTTCTCAACCGTCTGGCACACAAAAACTTCCAAAACCGCCGTATCTGTATGATTGAAAACGGTTCGTGGGGTCCCACCGCAATACGCACTATGACCAAACTTATCGAGCCGATGAAAAACATCGAACTAATGCCCGAAACCATCACCATAAAGGGACGTATGCACCGCGACGACCTGCCCAAATTTGAAGCCTTAGCCGAAAAAATAGCAGAAAAATACAAAAACTAATGAAACTTACATTAGCATATTCCACCTGTCCAAACGACACATTCATTTTCGACGCCCTCGCCAACGGCAAAATCGACACCGAGGGCATCGATTTTGAAATTTCGCTTGCCGACATCGACGTGCTCAACAAAAACGCCGTTTCAGCCAATCCGCCCGATGTCACCAAAATTTCGTCAAACGCCTACGGCATAGACATTTGGAAAAATTATGTGATACTCGATTCGGGT
This sequence comes from Bacteroidales bacterium, assembly GCA_017394445.1. Lineage (GTDB taxonomy): Bacteria > Bacteroidota > Bacteroidia > Bacteroidales > UBA3824 > UBA3824. The sequence goes on from JAFPYT010000174.1 coordinate 4,528, forward strand.
TCGGCTCTCGGCAGAAACAATGGTCCGCTACTTGTGGCAAAAGAGGCGTTTCCATTATCCGAAATGGATTCAAAAAGAATCCTCATTCCAGGAGTCAACACTACGGCTAACTTACTGTTTACCACGTTTTTCCCTAACGCCAAAGATAAGACCCCTCTCCTATTCTCCAAAATCGAGGGCGAGGTTATCAGCGGACACTACGATGCAGGATTGCTTATTCACGAAGGTCGCTTCACCTACCAAAGCAAGGGTTTGGTAAAAATAGCCGATATGGGCGATCTTTGGGAACAGAAATTCGGAATGCCCATCCCTCTCGGCTCAATAATTGCCAAACGCTCATTGCCTCAGGATATTATCACCAAAGTAGACCGCATTATCCGCCGCAGTGTGCAATATTCGTTAAATAATCCCGAATCGCCCATGCCCTACATCCGCGACAATGCCCGCGAAATGGACGACACTGTAATGCGTAGCCACATTGCACTATATGTAAACAATTTTTCAGTATCGCTCGGAGAAGAAGGCCGCGCCGCTATCACATTCCTCTATCAAAAAGCCTTTGAAAACGGATTGTACAAAGAACTGCCGGAGGGGATATTTGCATAATTGCGTTATTTTTGCAAATCTCAAAATATTACCATATCTTTGCCTAATTGAAAAATAATAAAATACAACCGAATAAAACTGCTTGAATATGAAAAAGATTATTTTATGCTTATTGATATTGTTTTCATCTATAACTGCCTACACACAAGGATACACTAATGAAAATGACGAATGGGTTGACTTCAATGATGCCACAGAATTATCTGATGCCCCAACCACACTTGAAACTGGATGGTATCAAATTTATTATCACAGTGTTTCAGTAGAGAATGATATCACTATCAATGGTGATGTAAAATTATTATTGTGTTATGAAGGTAATCTTAGTGCGAATAAAATTGTCATTAATCAAGGATCAAGTCTCACCATCTACAATGGAGGATTTGGAGAAATGAATTGTTCGGAGATATCTGTTAATGGAACTCTCAATATCATTGGCGGCAATATCAAAATTAATGGAGCAGGCATAACCGGTGCAGGAGAAATCATTATAAAAAATGGTATAATTGATGCTACCAACTCAACCAACAATAATGGATGCATAGGTAGCGAAGAAGCCACTGTAAGTATTTTAGGTGGACAAGTTTCAACCAATACTATAGCCGCCGACAATCTTACACTCAGTTGGAACAAACCAAATGATAAAATAAACGCTAAAAAAATAATTGCCTCATCTATATCAATACTTTCTCCCAAAGTCTTTGTGGTAGACGAACGGATTTTTAAAGGTGAGCTCACAAAGGAGGAGATTCAAACCATAAGTAATACAGAAAATATATACTTGTGCCCACCGGCTATACCTATTCCATCTGATTTGAAATTTCCTAATGCTAAGCAAAATCTTATATATAACGGAGAGGAACAAGAACTGCTTGACCTATCTGATTACACCTTTCCTAATATTGAAGGCGGCGAATTATGGTTTAGTATCGGAATAAACGATTTAACAAAGAATCCTACAGGAAAATTCGCTGGTGAATATCCGATTTATTACACAATAAAATCAAACGATGAAAATGTATTTCTTACCTATTCTTCTGAATCGGAATTTACAACAGTCGTTATCGACGAACCACAACACTTCGATGAAATTTATTTTTCATACACCATTATCAATGAAGATAAAAAATACGTAGAAATATCATACTTGAACCCGAGTGATAATCTTTATTCATTAACAAGCCTTGAAATTCCCACCCAAACAATATTTAACGGGGAGACTTATACCATTACTCAAATAAGTGACTATGCTTTTAGTTCTCTCAATCAATACCCCGATATCAAAACAATAACATTTTCAGGCAACGACAACCATTTAGAGAAGATAGGTAGTAATGCATTTGCGCGTAACTCTAACCTGACATCAATCGATATGTCTAATTGCTCTGAATTGAAAGAAATAGATAGAGAAGCTTTTATAGGTTGTAGCAAGCTTGAGACCGTTACTTTTAATGAAGGCCTACAAAAAATAGGCATATCGGCTTTCCAATCATGCAATATATCCTCTATCGAATTTCCATCAACACTTCAAACTATAGGCGACTCTGCTTTTCATAGACAAAGTTATACTACATTGGAAACTGATAATCGTAGTTTACAAATTAAATGTAAAAGCGTTATCGCACCTGACTTTGGTCAAGAATCAAAAAACAATATGGGAGAACCGTTTCCTTTTTCACACATAGAAGGAACATTAAAGTTCCCAGAACAATCGTTTGGTTACGATATTCTATGGATAAAAAAGCGTACACAAAGAGAGGATTGTGGAGCGTATGTTAAACGTTGTAACAATAATTTTAAAAATACTGCAGCAAACGAATACTCTTTTATAAAAGAATACGATGGGCAAGATATATCTACTATTGCAGACAATAAAGGAAATTTATGTGGCTATCCTATAAAAATCAATGAAGATTACAACATTACCTCTGTTCAATTTGGTAACAAAACAGAAAAAGGAGAATGGAAAGGTTCTGCTGAAGCAGGAACATACAATTCTGTGAAAGTAGAAATTGCTAAAATAGGAGAAAATCCTAGACAATTTGAAATATCTGGTTCGATATTAAAAGAAGCTACAATCACACAAAAAGACATCTCCAACGAATTATTACGCCTCATCTCCACCACAAAAACCTATGATGGAGGAACATGGGTAACTCTCGAAAACGGGAAACCGATAGCATCTGGTTCTCCAACAGATGGGTTTGTAAATTATGTAACTCTTGCAGACAATGTAGTATTTTCTTTTGGGCAAGCCGAATACAACAGCAAAAACGCAAGTGATGCAAGCTCAATTTTCATCAACGGTTATATTAATAATTCCAACTACAGCTTTCCCGAAGGTATCACCATCACCGAGGGGGTAAAAATCACACCAAAACAGCTCAAAGTGGTTGCCAACTTTCCCGATAACTTTTCTATCGTAAAAGACTACGATGGCACTATACAAATACCCGAAGGCATCAATCTATTGGATTTGTTCTCACTATCAAAACAAGGAATAGTGAACGATGACGAGGTATCAATTAAAGAAATCTCAGCCGAATACGAAAATGCAACCCCGGGTGCATCTAAGAAAATTGTTTTTAAATTTACGATTTCTAACTCAAACTACGTTGTTAAAGATACTACATTTGCTATAGGCGAAATAAAAGCTACCAATATTATAATCACAGAAGCAGGGGTAACTCAAGTTGATACCAAAGAACAGTATTGTGCCGAAACTTACGGCAATAATATTCAACTTAAATTTGAAGTTGTGGAAGGTAAACCTCTGTTTTATAAAATATACGACATACCCGGCATTTCTTCTGATGTAAAACAAGTAACAGAAGATGATCAACAAAAAGACTCTTACATCATCAACATAGGGGTAATGTCGGATGTAAAACCCGGACAATATAATGGCAAGATTGATTTCTTTGCCGATGAAAACGGAACTCGACGACAAAATGAAAAACCATACGAGTTTACTTTAACTGTGTATCTACCCAAAAACATAATAAAGCAACTCTACCACAACGTGATTTTTGTCGACGACCACGACACTTTGTTTACCGCTTACCAATGGTACAAAAACGACCAAGCTCTTAAAGGCGAAACCAAGCAGTATATAACAGAGCGTCCCGAACTCACCGGCATATACTCTGTAGAAGTTACCACACAAAACGGTATCAAACTACATTCGTGTTCCACAGAATCATTTGCCACCACCAAACTCTCCCCCACCGTTACCCCCTACCCCAACCCTGCAAAAGCGGGCGTGCCATTTACTTTGAAACTTATTGGCGGTGTACCCGAAAATGCATCAATAATGATTTTCAACAATGCGGGTGCACAGGTGATGCGTATTGATAATGTTAACGAATACACCACAATAACCCTACCCCGTGGATTCTATTCTGGCGCACTTATCTACAACGGACTAAAAAGCGGTTTCAAGATTATTGTGGAGTAATTATTAAGAATATTTTTGCAATTCCAAAAAATCACTCTATCTTTGCACTCGGAATAAACACACGGGGTGCTGCGCTCAAAGGGTGCGGCTGAGATGATACCCATATAACCTGATGCGGGTAATGCCGACGAAGGGATTGTCACTAAAACGGTAAAATCACATACAACAGACCTCGGATTTTTATATCCGAGGTCTGTTTTGTTTTATAATACATTACAACAATGAAAGTAATAATTAACAATCAACCAAAGGACACCAACGCCTCATCGCTTCAAGAGCTTGCTAACGAACTTGCGCTGCCCGGACAAGGCGTGGCGGTGGCTGTCAACAACGAAATGATTCCCAAAGACAATTGGGCGGCGCACAAACTCAAAGATGGCGACGACATTCTGATAATTAAAGCAGCGTGCGGAGGTTGATAAAATGACAGTACAGTTTATATCGCATTTTACACAAAAGTACGGCTATATCGACTCCATAAGGCTCGCTCTCGAAGGCGGATGCCGATGGATTCAGCTGCGCGTTAAAGATATGACCGACAGCGAGGTGCTGCCAATGGCTATCGAAGCACAGAAACTTTGCAAACAATATTCTGCCACTTTTATCATCGACGACCGTGTGGAGATGGTAAAGCAGATTAAAGCCCACGGAGTACACCTTGGCAAAAACGATATGCCCATAGCCGAGGCTCGCAAGATTCTTGGCAACGACTTTATTATCGGTGGCACTGCCAACACTTTCGACGACGTAATGGCACATTACAAAGCTTCGGCAAACTATATAGGCTGCGGACCGTTTAGGTTTACCACCACAAAAAAGAACCTTGCTCCAATCCTTGGTCTCGATGGTTACAGAAACATCGTTGCACAAATGAAACAAAACCTCATCAGCATACCCATAGTGGCGATAGGCGGTATTGAGCAAGACGACATTCCCGACATTATGCAAACAGGTGTCAGCGGTGTGGCTTTAAGCGGTGTGGTGCTCAGAGCCGAAGATCCAATTCAAAAAATGAAACAAATATTAAACACATTATGAACAAATTAGTAATTGCGGGCAGAGAGTTCAGCTCGCGGCTTTTTCTCGGAACAGGAAAATTCAGCAACAACACCATAATGGCTCAGGCTATTGAGGCATCCAAAACCGAAATGGTGACAGTGGCTATGAAACGTATCGAACTCAACGACCGTCAAGACGACCTCCTGACTCATATCACCCAGTTTAAAAACATCCAACTTCTGCCCAACACATCTGGCGTGCGCAATGCCGACGAGGCTGTGTTTGCCGCTCAGATGGCTCGCGAGGCGTTTGGCACCAACTGGCTAAAATTAGAAATTCACCCCGACCCACGATACCTTCTGCCCGATTCGGTAGAAACTCTCAAAGCCACCGAAAAACTTGTTAAGCTCGGTTTTGTGGTTCTTCCTTATTGTCAAGCCGACCCTACATTGTGCAAGCACCTTGAAGAGGCAGGAGCGGCTACCGTAATGCCGTTGGCTGCACCCATTGGCACAAATAAGGGTCTGAGAATGAAAGATTTTCTGCAAATAATTATTGAACAAGCCACTGTTCCCGTGGTGGTAGATGCAGGCATAGGTGCACCGAGCCACGCTGCCGAAGCAATGGAGATGGGTGCCGACTGCTGTTTGGTAAATACCGCTATCTCTGTGGCAGGCGACCCTGTGGCTATGGCAGACGCATTCCGTATGGCAGTAGAAGCCGGACGAAAAGCCTACGAAGCAGGTCTTGGCACGGTTAGCGATTGTGCCGAAGCATCAAGTCCCCTTACTAATTTCTTAAACATTTAACCCTTACCTCATTATGCCAAACGACAACCAAGCATACGCCAAGCGCGAAAAATTCTATATGAATGGCTCCATCTACAACGATGTGAAGGTAGGTATGATAAAAGTTAACCTCACCCCCACCGTTACCATAGATGACCAAGGACAAAAGCACACACAAGAAAACCCTCCTGTATATATTTACGACACAAGCGGACCGTTTTCTGACCCTTCGATAAAAATCGACCTTAAAAAAGGTATCGCTCCTATGCGTCAACAGTGGATCGACAACCGAAACAAATCGGGTAAGGGTATCACCCAAATGGCTTGCGCTAAGGCGGGCATTATTACTCCCGAAATGGAATACGTGGCAATCCGCGAAAATATGAACTGCAAAGAACTCGGTATCGACACACACATCACACCCGAATTTGTACGCACCGAAATTGCCGCCGGACGTGCAGTTTTGCCTGCCAACATACACCACCCCGAAAGCGAGCCGATGATTATAGGTCGCAGTTTTGCCGTAAAAATCAACACCAACATTGGCAACTCTGCCACATCATCATCGATTGAAGAGGAGGTAGACAAAGCCGTTTGGTCGTGCAAATGGGGCGGCGACACTCTTATGGACCTCTCCACAGGCAACAATATTCACCAAACACGCGAATGGATTCTGCGCAACAGCCCCGTTCCAATTGGCACTGTGCCAATCTATCAGGCACTCGAAAAGGTTAACGGCAAAGTGGAAGACCTATCGTGGGATATTTTCAAAGAGACCCTCATCGAACAATGCGAACAGGGTGTAGACTATTTTACAATCCACGCCGGAATACGCCGTCATAATGTGCACCTTGCCGACAACCGTTTGTGCGGTATCGTTAGCCGTGGCGGAAGCATTATGAGCAAATGGTGCTTGATTCACAACCGCGAAAGTTTCCTCTACGAGCATTTCGACGACATCTGCGACCTTGTGGCTAAATACGACACTGCACTATCTCTTGGCGACGGTCTGCGTCCAGGATGTATCAACGATGCCAACGATGCCGCTCAGTTTGCTGAACTCGACACTATGGGCGAACTCGTGGAACACGCTTGGGCAAAAGATGTGCAGACATTTATCGAAGGTCCGGGACACGTGCCTATGCAAAAAATCCGCGAAAATATGGAACGTCAAATCGAAAAATGCCACGGTGCGCCATTCTACACACTTGGCCCTGTGGTAACCGACATTGCGCCCGCCTACGACCACATTACAAGTGCCATTGGTGCAGCTCAGATAGGATGGCTCGGAACAGCTATGCTTTGCTACGTTACCCCAAAAGAACACCTTGCACTGCCCAACCGCGACGACGTGCGTGCCGGAGTAATTGCCTACAAAATTGCCGCACACGCCGCCGACATTGCCAAAGGACATCCCGGAGCAGTTATCCGCGACAACGCTCTCTCTAAGGCACGATTTGAATTCCGTTGGCGCGATCAATTTCACCTTTCGCTCGACCCCGAAATGGCTCTCAAATATTTTCAAGAGGCAGGACATACCGACGGAGAATACTGCACTATGTGCGGACCAAACTTCTGCGCCGCAAAACTCACCCACGACTTGCGCAAACTAAAAAAATAAAAACAATGTTTTCTGACGAACTTAACAATATAGATTGGGACGAAACCACCCAAAAAATTTATTCTTCCACCGACAACGACGTCCGCCGTGCCCTATCCAAAGCACATTGCAATGTAGACGACTTTATGGCTATGCTGTCGCCTGCCGCCGAGCCTTATTTAGAAACAATGGCAAGGCTATCGCGAAAATACACACAAGAGCGGTTTGGAAACACAATTTCGATGTTTATTCCGCTTTACATTACCAACTCGTGCACCAATTCGTGCATCTACTGCGGATTTCACAGAGAAAACCCGATGGCTCGCACCATACTCACACTCAGTCAGATAGAAGACGAGTACAAGGCTATCAAAAAACTTGCTCCGTTTGAAAATATCCTTTTGGTAACGGGCGAAAATCCCGCAAAAGCCGGCGTGCCTTACATAGCCGACGCAGTGGAATTGGCAAAAAAATATTTCTCTAACATCAAAATAGAGGTAATGCCGCTATCTGCCGAAGATTACACACTGCTCACCAAGCACGGACTAAATGGTGTAATATGTTTTCAAGAAACCTACAACCGCAAAAACTACAACATCTACCATCCACGAGGAATGAAAAGCCGTTTTGAATGGAGGGTTAACGCATTTGACCGTATGGGACAAGCCGAGGTGCACTCTATCGGTATGGGCGCGCTAATTGGTCTCGAAAAAGAGTGGCGAACCGATATGACTATGATGGCTTACCACCTGCGCTACCTACAAAAACACTATTGGCGCACAAAATACTCGGTAAACATTCCGCGAATGCGTCCGGCTCAAAACGAAGGATTTCAACCAAACTGCATAATGACCGACAAACAATTGGCACAAGCCACGTTTGCTATGCGAATTTTCGACCACGATGTGGATATTTCTTATTCCACCCGCGAACCCGCATACATCCGCGACAATATGTGCACCCTCGGCGTTACCACAATGTCGGCAGAAAGCCACGTAAACCCCGGAGGCTACCACACTTACCCGCAGGCATTGGAGCAGTTTTCGGTTAACGACGAACGCACCGCCAAGGTAATCGACAAACGTTTGCGAGAACTCGGTCGCGAGCCTGTGTGGAAAGATTGGGACGCATCGTTTGACCATTTGAAACAAGCCGTATGATAATTGCGATAACCAAACCCGATTTTTTTGACAGCGAGGCAAAACAAATTATCGCCCTGCTCAATAGCGGCAAGGTAGACTTGGTGCACATACGCAAGCCTCAGCAGCAAGAGCAGGATGTAGAAAGGCTTTTGAACCAACTGCCGCAAGATCTTTGCAGCCGTCTTGTAATACACGATCATTTTGGTCTTGCAAGACGGTTTGCCTTGCGCGGCGTACATCTCAACAGCCGAAACCCCGCCCCGCCTGAGCATTGGAACGGAGCTGTGAGTATCTCGTGCCATTCTATCAGCGAACTTGCCATTTGCCGCCAAAAAGATTTCGCTTATATGAGCCTATCCCCTATTTTCAACAGCATTTCAAAACCCGGCTACAACGCCGCTTTCACTGCCGAAGAATTAGAGCAGGCTCGTCAGCAAGGCATTATCGACCATCGCGTTTTGGCGTTAGGCGGCGTTACGTTCAGCAATATCAGCAATGTTTTAAAAATGGGCTTCGGAGGAGCAATGTTACTCGGCGACGTATGGAAATAGTATTATCAATAGCAGGCAGCGACCCTTCGGCAGGCGCAGGCATTCAGCAAGATTTAAAAACCATAACGGCAATAGGCTGTTACGCCGCCACCGCAATCACTGCCATCACGGTTCAAAACACTCTCGGCGTATCAAACGTGATGCCACTGCCAGGTGATATTGTGGCTGCGCAAATACAAGCCATATTCAACGATTATGATGTTAAGGCGGTGAAAATAGGACAGATACCAAACTTAGATGTGGCAAACGCAATTGTAAACACCCTGCAAGAATATCACGCAAAACACTCATTACCAATAATATACGACCCAGTAATGATTTCTACCAGCGGACGTGCACTGATGGAGCAAGAGTGCGTTGGCTATCTTTGCAACCATCTGTTCAAACTATGCACACTTGTTACCCCAAATCTGCCCGAAGCACGCACCCTTACGCAATGCGAATTAAACACAGTCGGCGACATCGACAATGCAGGTGCAAAGCTTGTAAAGATTTATGGCTCAGCCTTTTTGCTCAAAGGCGGACATTCGGCAGATAGCCATTCCACCGACTGCCTATATTTGCCCGACGGCACATCGCATAAATTCAGTTCCCAAAAGATTACCACCAAAAACCTCCACGGCACAGGCTGCACACTCTCGTCTGCCATAGTCTCTTACATAGCGCAAGGCGCAACCATAGCCCAAGCCGTGTCGCAGGCGCACACATTTGTGCACAACGCCATCAAACGCAGCACAAATCACGGCATCGGACACGGCAACGGACCAATCCTTACAGCACCTCAACCTCTGCGCGGCGGTTCTTCTTGCGGTTGGCCTCTGTAAACATTATGTCGCAATATCGAATTATTGTCTGATAAATTATTGTGGCAGAGTTATAACAATGGCGTCATATAAAGTGGCAGATATACTACTCCGTCAACTACTTTTAAATCGGATGTGTGGATAACATACGGTATAGACAAAGCAGAAGCATATTTATGTTGAAACTTATTGAGCGATACGGTAGTGTAGTTTTTTGTGGATTTCACTTCGATAGGCGAAATGTTGTGACGGCTTGTAATATTGTTTTTGCGCACAAGGAAATCAATTTCCATAGTCTGCGACGAATCAGTTTTTGAGTAATTAGAAAAAAAATACAATTCGTGTCCTGACGCTCTGAGCATTTGGGCAACAATATTTTCCACCAACATTCCTTCGTTGATTTCTAGTTTTGAAAGCATCAGTTTACGAAAAATTTCTTCCTTGGCAGTTTCGGCTTCGTTAAACGCCATACTCACTAACAATCCTGTGTCGCCCATATAACATTTAAAAGACGAATCATCTTTTTTGAGCCTTAATCCCGCAGTTGGTTCAGATGCTGCATAACAAACATTTACCACCATAGCATCTTCGAGCCATAGAAACGAACTTTCGTAATCTCTGAACCTTGCCCCTTCCTTCAGTGCCGAAAGCCTAAACTTTTTTTCGTGTTTTTGCAACTGACCGGGCAGGGTGTCAAAAATCTTAACAACCTTGCTCTCATATCCTTTTGCATATTTTCTGATATCAGAACGATAAAGTTCTATAATATCACGTTTTTTTCTGTCGGCGCGTTCGAAATTTTTGTTTTTAACATATTCTGAAACTACCTGAGGCATACCGCCAACAATAAGATATTGTCTAAAATAGTCGATTGCCCTACGATGAAGACTTTCGCCCAACGGTTTCTGTTTTTCAAAACATTCCTTGATGTAAGGCATCAACATATCATCACCCATTGCCCAAAGAAACTCCTCAAAATCCATAGGATACATCTTTATCCTACGTTCTTCAGATGGTATGAGAATGTCGGCTACGTTAGAATTGATGCTTAAAAGCGAACCTGTTTCGATGTAGTCGTAACGGTGATCGGCCACGAGATACTTGATTGCAGCCCTCGCCTGTGGAAAAAATTGCACTTCGTCAAATATAATTAAGGAGTTTCTTTCGTGCAGTTGGGTACGATAATGAAGAGAAAGATTTCTAAAAAGTCCGTCGTAATCATTCTTATAATTTACAAAATAGTTTTTCACATCATCTTCCACCCTTGCAAAATCAATAAGGATATATGTTTTATACTCACGTTTTGCAAACTGTTCAACGATATAACTTTTGCCCACGCGCCTTGCTCCATCGATAAGCAACGCCACAGAGCCCTGTTCTTGCTGCTTCCATTCGAGCAGTTTTTTGTAAATTTTTCTTTCCATTTCGCACAAATCCAAAGATTTTATTTGCGCAAATATACACCATTCCAAAGATTTTTCCAAATAAAATTCGCACCATTCCAAGGATTATTTTTACCAATTTTTACACCATTCCAAGGATTTTGTACGAAACTATTTGATGATCATTCCGGCAACTTTGGTAGCAATTCTGCTTTAACTTTATTAAACCTCTCCATATTCTCCGGTTTTACAGGGTCAACGGGCGGAGCATCAAGGTTTAGCGGGTTTATAGGCGTGCCATTTTTCCACACACGGAAATCAAGGTGCGGACCGGTGCTCAATCCTGTGCTGCCAACATAGCCTATCACCTGACCTTGCTTTACCAATGCTCCCTTGCGTATGCCGTCGGCAAATTTTAAAAGGTGCAGATAACCAGTTTCGTACACGCCGTTGTGACGGATTTTAATCCAATTGCCCGACTGTGCAGCGCGTTCTGCCAAAAGCACCACGCCATCGCCAATAGCGCGTACAGGTGTACCCTGCGGTGCGGAATAGTCTACGCCATAATGCGGACGCACAATCTTTAAAATCGGGTGCATACGGGCAGGATTAAAATACGATGCTATGCGTGAATATTCCAACGGTGCTTTGAGAAACGAGCGGCGCAGCGAAGTGCCGTCTTTATCGTAGTAACTTGTAAGGCTGTCTTGATAAAACGGAATGGCGTAAATATCTTTGCCATAGTGATTAAAGAGTGCCACATGCACATCGCCAAACTTTACGAAAGTGGTGTCAACATAAAGTTCATCAAAAACCACCTTGATATAGTCGCCGTTTTGGATTCCAAAAAAGTCAACCGTCCAAGCATAAATATCCGAAAGGTCGTTGGATAGCAGCGGATTAACCCCTGCCTTTTTAAAATCTGTCCAAAGATTTGAACTAATGGTTACCGATGCCGTGCGTGTGAGAGTGTCCACTTTGAGCGAACGGTTGTAAACGCCGAGGGTGTCGGTAAAGTCAAAGACGATATAATCTACCAAGTTTTTTTGATAAACGATGTAACTAACCTTGTCGGAGTTATTTTTGCTACGAAAAACGGCATAAGGCTGACCACGGCGCATCTTGCGGATGTCCCACACGGATTTGGCTTTTTGTAAAATGGTTGTAACCGATTTGTTGTCGATTTTTTCGTCGGCAAAAAGTTTACCAAGATATAGACCATCGGTAATCTTGCCCTGCTGTATATCAAACGAATCTACATTAAAGCCGTAGAGCAATGTAGGAGGTTTTACAGCAATGTTGGCAGAATCAGAGCTTTGATCTGCATTATTATTAGAATTGCCGCCGCCGCAAGCCACAACGGCAGCAGAAACGGCGGCAAATAATACCTTCTTAAATATGTTCATTTTATATAATTCTATTCGTCGGTGGCGGGAAGATCACCGCCTTTGAGTTGTTCGCGTACTTTCTGCTCCACCTCAGCATAAACGTCGGGATTGTTTTTGAGCATATTGATAGCAGCATCGCGACCCTGACCAATCTTGTTTTCGCCGTAAGAGAACCACGAACCCGATTTTTTGATGATATCCATCTCAACAGCCAGGTCGATAAGTTCGCCCACTGCCGAAATACCTGTGCCAAACATAAGGTCGAACTCAGCCTTCTTGAACGGCGGCGCAACTTTGTTTTTTACAACCTTTACCTTGATACGTCCACCGATAACATCCTCACCGTCTTTGATTTGACCTGTGCGGCGAACGTCCAAACGTACCGAAGAGTAGAATTTGAGCGCGTTACCGCCAGTGGTGGTTTCGGGATTGCCAAATAGAACGCCGATTTTGTCGCGCAACTGGTTGATAAATATTACACAAGTATTTGTTTTGCTGATACTTGCTGTAAGTTTACGTAATGCCTGGCTCATTAATCGTGCTTGAAGACCCATCTTGCTGTCGCCCATATCGCCTTCAATTTCGGCACGGGGTGTAAGCGCTGCCACAGAGTCGATTACGATAATATCCAAAGCGCCGCTGCGGATAAGCGAGTCGGCAATTTCCAAAGCCTGCTCGCCACAATCGGGCTGCGAAATCAAAAGCGATGAAACGTCTACACCAAGATTTTCGGCGTAAGTGCGGTCAAAAGCGTGCTCGGCATCGATAATAGCGGCAATTCCGCCCATTTTTTGAGCCTCGGCAATGGCGTGAATAGCGAGAGTGGTTTTACCTGACGATTCAGGACCATAAATTTCTATTATTCTGCCTCTTGGATAACCTCCAACGCCAATAGCGTAATCGAGGCCTATTGAACCGGTAGGAATCGAAGGAATATCTTCAACGGCTTTGTCGCCGAGTTTCATAATAGTTCCTTTGCCGTAATCTTTGTCTATCTTGTCGAGCGTAAGTTGCAAGACTTTAAATTTCTCAGCCTTAGCATCTACGGGCTCTTCGTTTTTTTCTTTTGCCATAATGGTAATATATTGAAATTAAAATTATACGTTTGTTTTCCGGTTGTAAAGATACAAAAAAATCTTTCTTTACACCAAAAATGCCAAAAAAAATTTACATCGATTCGTAATACTCTTTTTCGTCGATAACGCGGGGAGCAACAAATTTTTCTTCGGCAACGGCGGGAGCATCACCCTTGTCGAGCAAGTCCCAAATGCCGTATACCAACTGCTTGATGCCTTCCTGAGTATACGATGAGAAAAAGAAATGAGGAATGCCCTCGGGCAAATGCTTTTCGATGTCGGCGCGGATTTCGTCGTCGATAAGGTCGCACTTGGATATGGCGAGTATGCGTTGCTTGTCTAAAAGTTCGGGATTGTATTCACCAAGTTCGTTGAGTAGCACCTCATAGTCGTGAGACACATCGTTGCTGTCGGCAGGCACAAGAAACAATAGCAAAGGATTTCGCTCAATATGGCGCAAAAATCTTATACCCAAGCCTTTACCCTCTGACGCACCCTCTATAATTCCGGGAATATCAGCCATTACAAACGAGTGCTTGTTGTCAACGTTTACCATTCCGAGATGCGGCACAAGGGTGGTGAATGGATAGTCGGCTATTTTGGGACGCGCTGCCGAAACGTTGCTCAGCAGAGTAGATTTTCCAGCATTAGGAAATCCCACCAAGCCTATATCGGCAAGCACTTTAAGTTCAAGAATTTTCCAACCCTCTTCGCAATCTTCGCCGGGTTGAGCATAGCGTGGAGTCTGATTAGTGGCAGATTTGAAATGGACATTACCCAAACAACCGCGTCCGCCTTTGGCAAGTATCTCTTGCTGTCCGTCTTCGATTATCTCAAAAAGGAACTCCTCGGTTTCGCCGTCCTTAGCCACCGTGCCGAGGGGAACGTCTATGATAACGTCCTTGCCGTCGGATCCGTGCCACATATCGCGCATACCCGACACGCCGTCTTCGGCAAAGATATGTTTCTGATATTTAAGGTGAAGGAGAGTCCAAAACTGTTTGTTGCCGCGTACAATAACGCTTCCGCCTTTGCCGCCGTCGCCACCATCGGGACCAGCCTTAGGACGGTATTTTTCTCGTTTCAAATGCGCCGAGCCTGCTCCTCCCCTGCCCGAACGTACGTAAATTTTTACGTAATCTATAAAGTTGCCGTTGTCTGCCATAGAGTTACGCTCTTATTCGTGCATAATTAAAATGCTCCAACTTCGATTTTGCGTAGTCGAGCGTTACTGTAAAAGAAGAAATCTTTTGCGAAGGAATGTCGTACATAATGTCGAGCATAACAGCCTCACAGATAGAGCGTAAGCCGCGTGCGCCGAGTTTGTATTCCACAGCCTTGTCTACAATGTAGTCGAGAACTTCGGGGTCGAACGAGAGTTTCACCTTATCCATCTCAAACAAACGGATATACTGACGTATGATAGCGTTTTTGGGTTCGGTGAGGATATTGCGCAAAGCCGTGCGGTCGAGCGGTTCAAGGTGTGTCAACTGCGGCAGACGACCAATGATTTCGGGTATAAGTCCGAATGATTTGAGGTCGACGGGAGTGATATATTGAAGAAAATTGTTGCGGTCGATATTGTCGTTTTCGCGTATAGAGTTGTAGCCCACAACCTCGGTGTTGAGGCGCTGAGCGATTTTTTTCTCAATGCCGTCGAACGCGCCGCCGCAGATAAAGAGAATATCCTTGGTGTTAACCTGAATCATCTTCTGCTCAGGGTGCTTGCGACCACCGTTTGGCGGAACGTTTACCACGCTGCCCTCCAACAATTTGAGCAAACCTTGCTGAACGCCCTCGCCCGACACGTCGCGTGTGATAGAGGGGTTGTCGCCTTTGCGGGCAATCTTGTCGATTTCGTCGATAAACACAATACCGCGCTCTGCCTGCTTAACGTCGTAGTCGCACTCTTGCAAAAGTCGCGAGAGAAGGCTCTCAACGTCCTCGCCCACATATCCTGCCTCGGTGAGCACCGTAGCGTCAACAATGGTAAACGGAACGTTTAAAAGACGTGCGATAGTTCTTGCCAAGAGGGTTTTGCCAGTACCGGTTTGACCCACCATTATGATATTGCTTTTTTCGATTTCCACATCGTCGGTCTTAACCTTTTGGTTGAGACGTTTGTAATGGTTGTAAACAGCCACCGAGAGGGTTTTCTTAGCCATCTCCTGACCAATAACATACTGGTCGAGAAACGCCTTGATTTCGGCAGGCTTGTAGTTGAAATTAGGCGAGCCTGAATGCGATTTTGATACAGGCGAATCTTGGAGTTCGGTGTTAACAATCTGATACGCCTGCTCCACGCAGTAGTTGCAAATATAAGCCTCCTGCCCTTCTACGAGCAGTTCGGTTTCGGATTTAGGCCTTCCGCAGAACGAACATCTGCTAATATTCTGTTTTGCCATTGTCTATGGTATGAGTTTTCAATAAATTTCAGGGTGCAAAGGTATAAAATATTGATAAAACTGCAAAATTAATTTTTATGTTCACTTCCCATCAATTTTTCTGTACTTTTCTCGTGCTTGCACGGCGTAGATGCTGCCGGGGTAGTCGGTTAAAATCTTTAAGTAGTATGTTTTGGCGGTTTCGGGGTCGGCAAGGTAGGCGGAGGATATTTCGGCAAGGCGAAAGGCGGCTTTGTCGGCAAGATTGTCGTAGGCATAGTCGTCGGCTACTTTTTGATAAAGCGAGGCGGCTTCGGCATATTCTTTCTGACGCTCACGGATTTGCGCCTGACGGTAGAGCGATTCATCTACAAGGGGACTGCTCTTAAACTGCGTTACAATAGTGTCGTAACAGCCAAAGGCATCGCTCCAACGGTTTTGAAACATATACATATCGCCACGTGCAAAAATTTTCAACTCGTGGTCGGGCTCGGTCGATAATGTGTCGGCAACAAACGCTCCATCAGACACTTCCATATTGTCGTTGATAATGATGGCGAGTTCCATAGCGTCGTTTGCCACAAGTTTTGTGGTGGCGGCTTTTAGCACGTCTAATTGCGAGAGTGCCCACTTGAAACTGCCTGTGTAATAGGCAACTTTGGCTTTGCGGAGTTTTGCCTCGTCGCCTTTTTCGTTTTGCTTGTTGTCGGTTTCCACTTTGGCGTATATCATCAGAGCCTCCCATTCATCACCCGAAAATAGGTAAATATCAGCAAGTTGTAGATTTAAGTCGGCTTTGATGGCATAGTTGAGCGGCTGTTGCAATGCTTTGTTGATGATAGCCTTGGCAGTGTCGGCGTGGTTGAGGTAATAGGTTTCTAAGCGAGCGTAATTGATTACGTGCTGCACCGTGGAGGCGTTGATTCCCTGCTGGACAAACACTGAGCGGTATTCGTTTTCGAGATATGCAAGTTGCTCAGAGTCAGTGATAGAACAGGCTACAACCTGCTGATACATAGTATTTAACACACCGAGTTTGGCGTGGAGATAATACGGAGATTTTTCGCCGAGTTCTATCACATACTTGTATGCGTCGGATGCGGTGGCAAAGTCGCCTGCGTCAACAGCCTGCTGACCAAGCGAAACAAGATAACGTCCCTGTCCGTTGGTTCGTCGGTCTAACGCTTTGGCTTGATTTACAGCCATTTTAAAGTTCTTTTTTTGCACATAGACCCAAATAAGCATTTCGCTGAGGGCGGTGGAAGGCGTTTTTTGAATCCGCTGCATTAGCGACGAGCGGAGTATTGAATAAAGTTCGTCGTTTGTGTCGTTGTTGAGATAGTATTGCAGCATATTCTCCACAGTGGCAAGGCGCGATGCATCGGCAGAAACCACATCAAGCGATGTTTCTGACATTTTTTTATAATTTCGCGACGAGGCATACACCGAAAACAATTCCATACTAAAATCGGTATGGGCAATATTTGCACCTTCCACAAGTGCTTTTTCGGCGTAATCGGGTTCGTCGGCTTGCAAAAAACTGTTACACAGCGCAATAATCGAATTTCGGTCGCGAGGAAGCGCTGAAATTACACCGTCGTATTGCTCGGAGGCTTTGTCCATCTTGCCCTGACTCTTATACACCGAGCCGAGGATAATCTTGTACGAAAGGTCGTTTTTGTTGACAGAGATTTGTTTTTTTACAGCCTTCTCTGCCTTGTCTAACTCTCCGAGCGATTCGAGGCACTTGATATAATAGTTGAAATAGTTTTTGGCGTGGGTCTGATTAAAAAGATTTTCAAACAGATAGACCGCTTTGTCGAACTCGCGGCTGTTGTAGTACGAATAGGCAAGCGACACGTCTTCTTGATTTTGGGCATTTACCCAAAAAGGAAGCGCTAACGCCAAGATTATCAACAGGTTTTTCATCTTACTGATAGAGAAAACGTTTTATGCTGCGTTTGGGCGTTTTTTCAAATTCTTCGTTATAAATTTTTACACCTTTTATTTGGCTGTAAGCGGGTAATTCCTTGTTGAGTTGCAGCACATATTTTTCGATAGTGGCGGGGATTTCTGCCTCGGCAACATTTTGACTGCGCAGCGAATCAAAGTCGGGATATACCAACGCCACAAGTTTACCCTCTTTCTCCACCACGATAGATTCGTTGACAAAGAAAAGGTTGTTGATTTTGTCCTCAATTTCTTCGGGATAGATATTCTGACCGCTCGGACCAAGTATCATATTTTTGATTCTGCCTTTGATAAAGATATTGCCGTCTTTATCCATCAGACCGAGGTCGCCGGTGTGTCCCCATCCGTCCTTGTCGATAAACTGTGCTGTGGCTTCGGGGTTTTTGTAATAACCCACCATCATATTTTCGCCACGTGCAAGTATCTCGCCAACAACGTTTTGTGGGTCGGAAGAATCTATCTTTATTTCCATACGGTCGATAGTGCGTCCGCAAGATGTTTCGACAAACTTGTCCCACGGCGAATATGCCAATAGAGGTCCGTATTCTGTCATACCATAGCCCACCGTATATTCAAACTTGATTTTTTTCAAGAAATGCTCTATTTCGCAGTTGATAGGTGCGCCTCCCACAATCAATTGACGGAAGTTGCCGCCAAGAGCAAAACGCAATTGGTCGTGTATTTTTTTATAAATTTTTTCGCTGATAACGGGCACTTTGAGCATAAAGTTTACAGTAGGACGCTCTATTTCGGGGAAGATTTTTTTCTTGATAATTTTTTCCACTACCAACGGCACAGTGATTATCACCGAAGGCTTGATTTGCTGCATTGCGTCGATAAGTATCTTTGGCGATGGCACTTTGGTAAGGAAAAATATATGAACACCCGAGATAAAATGGTGGATAAACTCAAATGCCAAACCGTACATATGAGCCATAGGCAGCATAGCAATCATAGTTTCACCAGCCTTAGTGCCAAGGTTGTCGATGGTAAACTGAATGTTTGACATCAGGCTGCGGTATGGCAGCATTACGCCTTTGGATGCGCTTGTAGTGCCTGAAGTATAGTTGATTATGGCCACTTCTTCGGGGTTTTCGTCAAAAAACGATATGTGGTCGGTGGTAAAACGCTCGGGATAACGCTCGCCGAATATCTTGTTGAGGTTTTTGCGGGTTTCGGTGAGTTGCTCACTGCGCGACACTCTAAGGCTGTAATCTTCGATACGGATAACGCCAATGAGCGCAGGCATCGAAGCCTCGTCGAGACCTGTCCACACTTCGTCGCCGCAGAAAAGCAGTTTTGACTCACTGTGGTTTACAATATTATGAACATTGTCGGGTTTAAACTCGTGGAGAATAGGCACAGGCACAGCACCGTAAGTGAGAGCAGCAAGGAATGCGACACCCCATTGTGCTGAGTTTTTACCACAAAAAGCCACTTTGTCGCCTTTTTGGATTCCTGTTTTTTCAAACACGATATGAATCTTTATAATTTTTCGGGCAACGTCCTTATAAGTAAATGTAGCACCGCCATAGTTGGTAAGCGATGGTAAATCCCAATACTTGCGCAATGCGCGTTCTATAACTTTAATAATGCTTTTTTCCATATTAAACAAATTTTAATCCACCCAAGTAGGCACATCGGTATCGCTTGTAATGATATGCGCCCATCGGCAGATGGTTTCGTAATTATTGTCGTGTATTATGTGATAGTTAACTGCGTTGATGTCGCTATGGTCTTCGTATAGAGGACGTCCCGAGCGGATAAGTTGCTCAGAAAGGTCGCCGTCGGCAGACTCGTTCACTTGGCGGAATATATCCTCGGTGATTTCGTAAAGGTAATACGAACCCACACAGCCGTTGTTAAAATAACATTCGGCGGAGTATCTGTCGGTTTCGGTGTCGTGGCATATTGTCCACCACGATGCACCCGGAAGTGTTCCTTTACCTTTTTTTAATACGAATGGTTCCATAAAAAATATTCAAAAACTATTCAACTCTATCTTTTTTGCCGTATTTGATTATAATGGCGCGGCTCGGCTGGCTCTCCACGTGGTAGCGGTTATACGCCGTTATCTTATACGTATAAACTTTTTTCTTGAACGAGAATTTGCTGCTTTTAAATAGCGAAAGGTCGTTTTGCGAAATATGTTTCAAGAAATTGCTTTTAGATGGCACAAAGTTGGGATTGTTGCCCTTTACCCTATACACCGAATAAAACACTGCTGTGTCGGCGGGTGGAAGGTGTTTGCCGTTGTCTTTTTGCCAATACACGTGATATTGGTTGCGCATCTTAACCATCGAAACCTGAGGACTTTCGGGGAAAACGCTAAGCCACGGCATCTGCGGCATCATCACGTTTTTGGTAAAGCAGTTTTGCCTAACCGCCGACACCATATTAAGCGGATTTTTAGCAACTGTGGTGGAGCGATACACTATAACTCCCTGAACATTAGGATATTTTCGGGTAATCTTTATCTGATTTGGAATTTCTTGCGGGTCGGTCCATCCGCCCGAGGGATTCTCTTGATTGTACGCGCCAATGCCGATATAGATGTTGCGTCCGTAGGCGTGATTGTTCCACCATTTAACCACGGTTTCAAAATCGTTGTAAACGTGACCAATATTCCAATAGATTTGCGGTGCGCAGTAGTCTACCCAGCCGTTTTTGAGCCAAGCGAGCGCGTCGGCATAAAGGTAGTCGTAACCCGAAAGGCTGTTTGTGGGACTTCCTTCTGCTGGGTCTTCTCTCTTATTGCGCCACACACCGGCAGGACCAACGCCAAATTTTACCCACGGTTTCTCGTTTTTGATGGCTATGTAGCACTCTTTGATAAACTCGTTGATATTGTTTCTGCGCCAATCGGCTATGTTGCTGAATCCTTTACCGTATTTTTTGAAAGTGGCTTCGTCGGGCAAAGGAACAATCTTTTTGTTGTCGCCCGTTACGGGATAGGGGTAAAAATAGTCGTCGAAATGCACACCGTCGATGTCGTAACGCTTTACCACATCTACAATAATGCGTATCAGATAATTGCGCACCTCAGGAATACCCGGGTCGAAATATTTGTTGGCTCCGTAGGTAAAAAACCATTCGGGCTTGGTGTTAGAGATATGCTCCTTGCACACGTCGGCATATTGAATAGTGGCAACGGCTCTAAAAGGGTTAAACCAAGCGTGATATTCCATACCAATGGCGTGAGTTTCCCTTACCATAAATTCCAACGGATCGAAATACGGCACGGGAGCGCGACCCTGTTTGCCCGTAAGCCATTCGCTCCAAGGCTCGTATTCCGATGCAAAAAAAGCATCAGCGGCAGGACGCACTTGAAAAATCACCGCATTGTAGCCAGCATTTCGCCAAGTGGTAAGCAAATCTAAATAATTCTGTTTTAGCACTTTGCTGTCGGTAGTGGCTACTGTAGGATAGTCGATACGCTTGGATGTAGCCACCCACACGCCACGAAACTCTCGGGTGGTGTCGGGAAAATTCTGCGCCGCAGCCTCAAACGCTATCGCTAATAGTATAATTGCCAATAGATGTTTCATTTCAAAAAAATAATTTTTACAAAGGAAATAAATAATTTAATATCCACAACCCAAAAATCACAAAAAAAAGCGGCCGACGTACATTAAAACCGCCGAACCGCTTTTCTCAATATCTGAATCATATCAGATATTTCTCCAATATAAACCTAATGCTACAAACTTAATAAAAACCTAATGTTATAACCTTAATACAACTATATATACGGCAAAAAAAGCAAAAGGTTGACACTTAAATGCAAAAAAAACGGCAGAAAAATATTCTGCCGTTTCTTTGTATGAATAGCCTCAAATATTACTTACGTTCTGATTTCAAAGTAGAATAGTTGAGTTTAAGAGCTTGCACCTTGCGGAGTTCTTGCTTAACGTCGGTAACGATACCCATTTTAGCATCCGAGTCTACTTTGAGCGAGTATGTCATAAAAGGCACCTCAGCTTCATCGTGGCTCTGACGTTCAGACTCAATATAGTCAGGAATATCGTAGAGCTCAGAAATTTTGTCGTTGAGCTGTACACGGGGCTCAGTACCGAATTTCGACTGATAAACCGTAAGAGGAGCACCAACGTAAATATAGCTTACAAGCGATTTCTTTTCAATCTTCTTAACCTCAGTAGCGGTAGGAAGTTTGATTTTCACCTTGTAGTCAGTTTCTTTCATCGAAGTTACCGACATAAAGAAGAACAGAAGCATAAACACGATGTCGGGGAGCGAAGCGGTAGAAAGAGCGCTTACCTTGCGTCCACCTTTTTTTCTAAATTTTGCCATTGTCAAGTCCTCCTTATTAACTATTTAATACTACGCGGTTCTGCCTCGGAAATAGAAAGCGGGAAAACCGTCTTAACTAATTTTTGATCGTCGGCATTAAGTTCGTCGTAAATTTTACCGAAATATTCTTTAGCAAAATTGTCGCGGCAGATATTAAAAGCAGCAACGATAGAGTTTTGCACTTGAATATAAGTTTCATACTTGGTACCGCGGTCGTTTTGCAACGAAACCACGCCACGCGTAATGTTCGGGTCGCCACAACGGTCTACAAGGGCTTTAAAAGTAGCAGCTTCTTCGGTTTTGCCGGCAGCCACAGCGTCATCGTATTTCTTAGAAGCCTTCACCTGCTCAGCGAGGTTTTCGGAGTTGGCAGGGTTGGTAAGGAATCTGATGGTTCTGTCGGTAAGTTCGTTGAAATCTGCTGGTTCACCCTCGATAGCCAATCGGTTGTCCTTGTTGATAAGCACAATAAAGATATTGCGCTCGTTGATTTTCTCGTGTTCCTGTTCTTGACCATCGCTCGGCGGCGGCAACTGACGGAACAAACCTTGGTCAACGTTCATAGACGTGGTTACAAGGAAGAAAATCAACAGAAGGAAAGCGATGTCGGCCTGCGAACTTGCGTTAATTTCACCTACTTGTCTCATCTGTATTTTTTTAAGAGGCAGTTCCACAAGGGAACTGCCGAAAATTCAACATTTAATTATTTTAACTTTTGGTAAATACCAAGTCCCAAGATTGA
>JAFPYT010000175.1 GCA_017394445.1 Bacteroidales bacterium
ACTTACGAAACCATTGCGCCATACATAAAAGGCAACTATCAAGGCATCAAAGACGACCTGATTAAAATGCTTTCAGGCGGCAGTGTTCCGGTTAACATAACTTCATTTGCCAACACGCTTTCCGACATAACTTCTAAGGACAAATTGTTTACGTACCTGATGCACACGGGTTTTCTCGCCTACAATCTCGATGAAAAAACCTGTCGTATGCCAAACCTCGAAACTCAGGACATTTGGGGCAACGCTTTGGAAAATACCGAGTCGTTCAAAGTTTTGGGCGAGTTCATCAAAAACTCGGAACGTCTTCTCAAAGCCACACTTGCAAAAGATGGCGAAACTGTTGCAAATGCCTTGGAAGTGCTTCACGGCGAGGTAACGTCGCATTTGAGTTACAACCACGAACAATCGTTGCAGTCGGCGATTGACATTGCGTATATGCACGCAAAGACATATTATCGGATTTTCAACGAAGTTCCGACGGGCAACGGCGTCGCTGACGTGGTCCTGGTGCCTCTTTATCCAAATTGGCCTGCAATAATCATCGAACTAAAACGCAACTCGTCCACCGAGTCCGCCCTCAACCAAATCCGCGAAAAGAAATATTTTGCGCGGCTCAACGATTATAACGGACGCCTACTTTTCGTTGGAATTAACTACGATGAAAAGAAAAAGCACACTTGCGAGATAGTGGAGGTGGAAAAAATGCAATTTGCATTTAATCCAATCTTTTCACAGATAATTTGTTTTTTTATGTATTCCAATTGATTCAAGATAAATTGAAGAAAGAGTTTTAATATTAACCAATTAGATATGGCAACAACTATCAGTGTAAATAAACAAAGTGTGGCAGAATTGCTTGCAACTGGCAAAGCAAAACCTTTTGTTATTCCTGAGTATCAACGTCCGTATGCGTGGACTGACGAACAAATTGAAACTTTGTTTGTTGATATTTGGGAATTTGCAGCAACGACAGGTGGCTCAAAACGAAATGGCACATATTTCTTAGGAAGTGTAGTTTCTTATGAAAATGAGGACGGTGAACAAGAAATTATTGATGGACAACAAAGAATCACCTCACTATTCCTTCTTCTTCGGGCTATTTATACTAAATTACTGCAAAATGCTGATAATGAATATGCTAAAAACTTTATCAACAAAATTGAACCCTCAATTTGGAGAACGGACAATTTGACAGGCAAGGTCGATTACACTGACATTTTGTTGACATCGAAAGTTGTTGACAATTCGGGAAATGCTATTTTGCAGGAAATTCTCAAAACGGGTAAGGCAGATCCTAATGCGACGGACAACTATTCGAAGAATTATTTGCTATTCCAAAAACTTTACGATAAATATAGTACAGATTCAGCATTGTCAATTTATGATTTCATATATGCTTTGCTCAATCAGGCTATCTTGTTGCCAATTGGTGCGGACAGCCAAGACACTGCGTTGACAATTTTTTCTACCTTGAACGACAGAGGTTTGCCATTGTCAGACTCTGACATTTTTAAGGCAAAAATTTACAACAACTTGAAGGACAACGAAAAGGATTCTTTCATATCCGAATGGAAATCTTTGGAAAAAGAGGCGGCTGATGCTAATGAAAGCATCCAACGTTTGTTCTACTATTATATGTTTTATCTGAGGGCGAAAGAAAATGACGTTAGTTCTACGACTCCTGGCGTAAGAAAATATTATCTCGCTGATAAGTGCAAACGCCTGTTCGATAAAAATCTACTCAAAGATTTAAACAAGGTTTTGACGCTTTGGAAGGTAATCAACAGCAACCACGACATTCCCGAAGAGGCTTGGGACAACAATTCCAAGATAAGGAAAGCACTTGATACATTGGTTTCGTACCCTAACGAGTATTGGAAATATCCTGTGATTATTTTCTTTTTGGAGCATCGTGCCGATAAGGAATTTGAAACGGAGTTTCTCTTATTTCTCAATAAGTTGTGTGGCGAACTTATGTCTCGTTTTATTCTATACCCGACAATTAATGCAGTAAAGTCTGACATTTTGAAATTGAACGCCAAAATTATCAAAGAATCACATCCAGACTTTGATTTTAAAACAATAGATATGTCTTTGGTTAAAGACAAACTTACAGTGCCTCATAGAAGTATTGTTAGAATGTTGCTCAAATCGTTTGCATATAAACATCAGGAAACTCTGTTGCCTGACAATTGGCAAATTGAACATATTTTACCTCAGCGTTGGCAAGAAACGTTTTTTCCTAATGTTGAGTCTAAAACGGTCAATGAAATGATTGAACATATCGGCAACAAAACTCCATTTGAGCGCAAATTGAATATTGTTGCAAGCAACGGTTATTTTCAAAAGAAACAGACAGAGTACAACAAGTCAGAGATTGAAGTTACAAAGATTTTAGTTATAAGTGTTACTTCTGATTGGACGTTGCAAAACATTGAGAAACGTGACGTAATAGTTACCAACGATATTTTGTTCCTTTTGGCTCAATGGAAAACGCAATATGCTAATTACAAAACACCGTCTACTACTCTTCATACCGTTGAGAAATAGGAACAGAAATAGAAGTTCAAAGGACAATGATGGGTAAAATAAAAACAACGGTGATGTTATGGTTTATACATCACTGTTGTTTTAAATACCATTTGTCAGTTTACTTGAAATCCTCTGATTCGAACATATTAAAATAGTCATTGTATGTTTCCATCTTGGCAATGTAGGGTGGAATAGGTTCGCCTATTTTGTCAAATTGCTTTTGCAACTTTTCAACAAGCGGACGAATAGATTGTGTTATTTTCTCTTTTTTGTCAATGTCTTTTTGTGCATTGAAATTTCTTTCTACATCTTTTGCGAAATTATCCACTAAGCGTAGTTTTACATAATCCACCTTACCTGCCAACATATTTTTACGTAACCATCTATACTGCATTTCTCCCTCTATGGGTTTTAAATCAGCAAGTTCTTCATCAAGAATCTTTTTCTTGATTGTTTTAATATCGTTGGTCATTCCCCATATCTTTATGAGGAGACACAATCCAACAATAGCAAAAACAAAGTACATGAAGATTATTAATCCCGCAGATGTTTGCGAATCTCGGCTATAAGAATTGTAAGCAAAACTTACTGTTGGAACAAAAAACAATATCGCCACCATGGATGCGATTAAATAATATTTATTTTTCATTTTTAGTATTTTTTTGATATGAAATTAGAACTTTATTGTCGCGTAATGTTAATATTACTACTAATTTCGCTTCTTCTAATGATAGAGCATCAGCAAAATATAATGATTTAGAATTAGAATCTATTTGAATTAATTGATATCTTTCTGCCAAATACTTAGCGTACTTTTCCATCATAAACGGAAATTCAAACGAGAACAATACCGATTTTACCTTGCCACTCTCGTTATCAAAGAAAAATAACACTTCTTCGTAACCTTTTTCATCCATATAATATAAGAGCATTTCGTTATTTTCTTTTTTCACAGTCCCTTTGCTCATGGCTTTAATATCTTCCTTATTTAATTTGAAATCATGTATAGGTTCTTGAAACTCTTTTTCATATTTTGCCAGCACAGACACATGACATGGAACAGAATTATTGTCTACCACTGCAAGAATATCTGTTTCACCAACGTGATTTGCTGTTACTTTTCCGTCGGCATTTACCGTTGCAACAAAATCGTTGGATGAAGACCAAGTTACTTGTGCATTTGCAGTTATAGTAATAGTATCACCTGCATTTAAAGTAAGTTCTTTATGACTCAATTTGTGTGAAGAACAACCTGTACCGCCGATTACGATACAGAACAACAAGTAAAATAATAGAGTTTTAATGTTTTGTTTGTACATAATAGTTTAATTTTTTCTCCTGTCAACCCCACACAGATGTCAACAATCGTATCAACGCATATAAATAAAAAACGTGGGATTGTACTGTCCGCTCGTCCCACGTATTGAGGCTCTTGCATTGCCCATCCTGTCAGAAACGAGCAACACCAAAGCCCACGTAATACGTATATAGTCGCCTAAGCGAACCATTATACCATAATCCGCAAGCATTACTGTGTTGCTTTGTGTTGACAGGATTTGGAATTTGCAAGATTTCAATACATCAAAACAAAGCGTTAAGTAACGCCTTTTATTATATATGTCTGTCTCCTTCCTCTCTATTGGAATTTGACACTCCAAATATACATCATTTTTCGACACGGTGTATACCGTTTTCTCATTTTTTTAACTACATTTGCAAAAAACTTGAAAGCATTATGAGATATTTCAACACAACAGGCATTTGCTACCCCAAAAAACACTATATGGTTGACATAAGCAACCGTCTCGCCGACATTGAGCGGAGGGTTGACAAGGGCGAGTACATCACCATCAACCGCGGCCGTCAGTACGGTAAAACCACCACGCTTTACCATCTGACAAACAAACTGATGGAGAATTATGTGGTGTTTTCAATTAGTTTTGAAGCAATGGGCGAAACCGAGTTCAAAACCGAAGATACTCTTTCCTATTATTTTTTGGAGAGGCTACGCGCTGAAACCAAGTTCGCAAAAAACATCAACGACTATGTAAAAAACGCTATCTGCAACATTGTTGACCAAAATGCAGACGAATGTCAAATAAAGTTTTCGCTTCTTGAAGACTTTATCAGCGATATTTGCGTAAAATCTGACAAGCCCATCGTCCTGATTATCGACGAGGTGGACAGCGCAAGCAACTACGAATCGTTTATCAAATTGCTCAGAATGTTGCGCAGCAAATATCTCAAAAGTGAACAAATCGCCACTTTCCAATCCGTTATCCTTGCCGGTGTGTACGGCATCAAAAATCTCAAACTCAAAGTGCGTCCCGACAGCGACCACCAATACAATTCGCCGTGGAACATCGCCGTTTCTTACACCGCCGATATGTCGCTACCTACCGACGGCATAAACCAAATGCTGCAAGAATACGAATCAGACCATCACACGGGAATGGACACCGCCGCCATTGCGCAGATGATTACCGACTACACTTCGGGATATCCGTTTTTTGTGTCGAGAGTATGCCAACTAATTGACGAACAAAGTCTTACGTGGAACAAAGTGGGAATTATCAATGCAGTAAAAATATTGCTAAGAGAAAAAAACACATTCTTCGACGAAATCTTTGACTCAATGAATAACTATTCCTCTATGAAGACGGTTATTGAAATGCTTTTAAACGGACAATACCTTACATTTAATTGTTATGCCAAAGGTTTAGATATAGCATCCACATTCAACATAATCTCAGACGATAAAGGACAAGCTAAAATAGCCAATAAGATATTTGAAAACAGATTCAAAAATTACTTTGATTTTGAAAAATCCATTTCGACCAATACCGCAATCCAAACCCAAGGCTAAGACTATTACGCTCGGAGATAAGGAGATTGTTGAAGTGGTGGTGTAACCTTCACTAATACTCAAAATTCCCTCCTGCGTCGTATCCGTCGGTGCTGTCGGGATTGATATTCAATGGTTTGGTGGTGATGGTGTGGTTGTAACGGTCGGTGATGCGGAATGTGAGCGGATGGTCGTATTTGCCAAACGGACATTGAAGTTCCCAAAAGGCGTTGTATTTATAAGGTGTCATCTCGTAAAACTTCTTGCCGTCGTCAGATATCTCCAACTTCTTTATGCCGTAGCGTCCGTTGAACACAAAAACGCCAAGAAACCAAGCATTTGAGCCGGATTTTACACGGATTTCGATATTCTTGTCGGTGTAATAGGGAGTTTCGCGCCATTTTACGTTTACCTTGCCAAGTTTTTTGTCGCCGGTGAGATACTCAAAGCCTTCGGGAGTGTTGTCGAACCACGAATTGTCGCCGTCGGGACAAATATCCTTGCCCACCACGCGGATAGTTTTGTCGCCATATTTGATTTCGTATGCCGAACCAAGAATATAGTCGGGAAAGAAATATACGCCCACAGCCACGTTGTAATAGCCCTTTTCCATTTTTGGGATGGGATATGGATAACTGTCGTTGTTGGCCGGTTGGTCGTAATAAGTGATGTAACCATCTTTCCAATCGGTAACTTTGCCGCCGGTTTCAGGGTCGGTTACGGTTTCTTCTTGATTATCTTCGGGAGTGCTGTCGTCTTTGCTGCACGATGTAAATGCTGACAAAAGCGCGCACAAAACAAGGTTGATAAATAAATGTTTTTTCTTCATAACGTTAGTCAAATTTTTATCAAAAGTAAGGATAATATTTGAAAGAATCAAATAATTTAGTATATTCGCAAAAGAAATATAGGTTTTGATGACAATTGATATCAAATATTTTATTATATTTGAAAACAGACAAGATGTCGGTTAGAACTTTTATAAAATAGTGATATACAAGGTATTAATAGCAGACGATGACACACTCAGCCGCACTATTATGAAGTCGGTGCTGTCTAACGACGACACCACGGTTTATTCTGTGGACGAGTGTTCAAACGGCTTGGAGGCTTGGGCTAAGATACAGTCCGAACCGCCCGACCTTGTTTTGCTCGATTGGCAGATGCCCGGAATGTCGGGTTTGGAAGTCACCAAGTTAATCAAAAAACGCTTTAAAACCACATCTGTAATCATTGTTACCGGCAAAATCGACAGCAGCGACCTAAGTTTGGCATTAAACTCAGGCGCAAACGACTATATCAAAAAACCAATCGACAAGGTGGAGTTTCTTGCCCGCACCAAGTCGGCGGTAATGCTGCACGATAGTCTCGAAGAACTCGAAATCAAAAACCGTAAAATCCTCAACCAAAACGAGGACCTCAACAAACTGTCGCTAATTGTAAGACAGACAGCCAATTCGGTAATACTTTTCTCGCCCCACGGCGAAATAGAATGGGTAAACGAGGGATTCCAACATATGTACGGATACACCTTAGACGAGTTTATCAACAAACGCCGAGGCACCAACATCTTGAAACTCAGTTACAACGAAGACATCAACAAAAAACTCAAAGAACTATTTAGCAAGCAGCAGTCGGTAAACTATATCACTCAGTGTCGTGTAAAGTACGGCGCAACAAAATGGATTCAAACCACCCTCACCCCTATTTTCGACGGCCGCAGGATAGAAAAATTCATTGCCATCGAAACCGACATTTCGCAGCAGAAACGCGTGGAGTTGGAACTTGAACGGTCGCGAACCGAAATTCTCAAAAAAAACGAAATCATAGAGAAAGAACGCTCAAAAACCGACAGCCTTTTACTCAACATTCTGCCCGTGTATGTGGTGTCGCAGTTAAAAGACGACGGATTCTCCTCGCCGCGAAACTACAAGATGGCAACCATTATGTTCACTGATTTTAAGGGATTTACAAAATCGTGCGAAAACCTTACATCAGACCAAATTGTGGCTGCGCTGCATTTCTTTTTCTCCAAGTTCGACGACATCATCTCGT
Organism: Bacteroidales bacterium; assembly: GCA_017394445.1. Classification (GTDB taxonomy): domain Bacteria; phylum Bacteroidota; class Bacteroidia; order Bacteroidales; family UBA3824; genus UBA3824. Next base: position 7,433 of record JAFPYT010000175.1, read on the forward strand.
GCCATTACATCGAAAAAATAAAGACCATTGGCGATTCGTATATGTGCGTGGGCGGCATTCCGTTGCGCAACAAAAGTAACCCTATCGACGTGATACTCGCGGGGTTGGAAATCAACAACTTTATGTCCACCTACAAGCAGCGTTACCCCGATATGAACCTTCCCGATTGGCAGTTGCGCATTGGCATACACACGGGAGCACTTGTGGCGGGGGTTGTGGGCAAAATCAAGTTTGCCTACGACACTTGGGGCGATGCCGTAAACGTGGCAAAACGTATGGAAAGTGCCGACGAGGTGGGCTGCGTAAACATCTCTGCCGAAACTTACAAATACGTAAAGGATTATTTTGTGTGCCGCTATCGTGGCTCGGTCGACATCAAAAACCACAAAAACATCGATATGTACTTTGTTGACCGCCTTTTGCCAAAATATTCGCTCGACGAAGAAGGAATTTTTCCGAACGACACCTTTATTAATATACTAAATTCGATTTAGATTGCTAACTTTGCAGCCAAATTTAAAACATTAATAGATGAAATACCATTTGGTTACACTTGGCTGTCAGATGAATATATCCGACAGCGGCAGAGTTAAAACATATATCGAAAAACTTGGTTACGAATCTACCGACAACCCTCACGAGGCTGATTTATTGGGAGTTATCGCGTGTTCGGTGCGTCAAAAAGCCATCGACAAGGTGTACAACCTGATTGCAATTTGGAACCGTCAAAAGGCATCGCGACCCCTCACCACATTTCTCACAGGCTGCATCCTGCCCGACGACCGCGAAAAGTTTCTCAAAACTTTTGATATGGTTTTTGATATGCGCGACCTCACCAAGTTTGCCGAAATGCTTGGTAAACACACCCACGAAGGCACTTATTATCCGAAACTTAGCCGCGAAGAACAAGCATATCAAATGGACTATTTTTGGCGTTTGGAAGGCCGTCAGCCCGACAAATTTGAAGCCTTTGTGCCAATTCAAAACGGCTGCGACAAATTCTGTACATATTGTGCAGTGCCCTATACACGCGGAAGAGAAGTATCACGCTCATCAGCAGAAATTGTTGAGGAGGTAAAATGCCTTGTAAATGCTGGTTTTAAATCAATTACGCTTTTAGGACAAAACGTAAATTCATACGGATTAGACAAAAAAGGCAACGAAATCAACTTTGCGCAATTGCTCGAATTAATAGGACGTTATGGCGACGAAAGCGGCAAAGAGTTCTATGTATACTTTACATCGCCACATCCTCGCGATATGACCGACGACGTGCTCTACACCATAGCCAAATATAAATGTCTCGGCAAATGGATTCACATTCCCATCCAAAGTGGTGACACAGAGATGCTTAAACGAATGAACCGCAAATACGACATTGAGCGTTACCGCAGCGTAATACATTCTATACGCACCATTTTGCCCACAGCCACAATTTTTACCGACATCATCGTTGGCTTTACCGGCGAAACCTTAGAAGAGTTTGAAAACACCCGCCGCGCCGTCAAGGAGTTTAAATACAATATGGCGTTTATAGCAATGTACTCGCCACGTCCGGGAGCCAAATCGTCGGAATGGGTAGACGACGTTCCAAAAGACGAAAAATCAAGACGTTACAGTGTACTTTCCGACGACCTCAAATCGGTATCGTCGCTCTACACGGCAAGTATGGTAGGCAAAGAGTTCAGAATCTTGGTCAACGGCCACGACCGCTTAGAAGGCTATCTCTCAGGCCTCACCGAAGGCAAAATCGCCGTCCGCTTCCGCTCTGACAATGAAGCACTTATAGGCAGTTTTATCAATGTAAAAATCACCAAGAGCAGCGATTTTTCAGCAGAAGGGGAGATGATATAAAATGAACTACCTCAAAGCCACCCCAACCCACATCAACGAAATAATGTTGCTCTATGGTGCTGCCACAGCCGCAATGGAACAGCAAGGCATTCATCAATGGGACGATATTTATCCTGACTATCAAACGATTGCCGATGATATTACCAAAAATCAAATGTTCATCGGCACTATCAACAACAAAATTGCCGTTTGCTTTGCCCTCAGCGGGGAGTGCGACGAACAATATAAAAACGGCAAATGGGAATTCCCCGACTCAAAATTTTGTGTAATTCATCGCCTATGCGTTTCGCCTGAATTTCAGCACCAAGGTATAGCATCTAAAACAATGGTTTATATCGAAACACTATGTAAATCAGCGGGATATGATTCAATTCGTTTAGATTGTTTTACTCTCAACCCATATTCCAAAAGACTTTACGATAAATCAGGATATAAAATTGTGGGCTATGCCGATTGGCGCAAAGGGAGATTTGAATTGAGGGAAAAGGGGATATAAAATTAAACTCTTGGTGTGATATTTGTACACACAAAAAACATCAATGATACTTTTAGTTGACATAATGGAAGACGAGGCTAACTGGATGGACGGTCTGCGCAATTGGGCACAAGAGAATATTGATTTGCTTTTGGGCTCGTTTGCCATATCAATACTTCTCGTAATTGCCTTAGCAATAGCCATATACAAAATCATTAACATCAAACGCAAATCGGAATCAAAACTCGCCGAAAAAAATCTTGAAATCCGCGAGGCAAACCAAAAAATGTTGGCAAGTATCAACTATGCAAGCCGAATTCAGGGTGCTGTGATATC
>JAFPYT010000176.1 GCA_017394445.1 Bacteroidales bacterium
GATGCAACGGCTACACCAAGGATAATGTACAAAGAGTACAAACCGGTGTCAGACCATTTCAACTCGCCAGGAGTTGTCTGAACCAAAGTGGGCATGATAGAGTCCATAGCGTCGCTCGACATTGCGTAAGCAATCAAAGCTACTACAAGTAATCCTACTACCATAATACCGGTGCTGATACTTGATTTGGGGTCGATGATAATTCCGTAAATGAACGCCAAGATAGCGAGTGCGGCTGCTACAAAGAACAGTCCGTATGTCCAACCGAGGAGAAGTCCGGTGGTTCCGTGCTCCATCTGCTCGGCCTCTTCTCCCAACGGTACTACTTGCAAGTAGAACATCAAGGCTAATGCACCTGACACTACAAAGAGTACGATAAGGAGATATTTAGAGATTTTTTGTATGAATGATGTCTCCATATCTATTAGTTATTTTTTTCCTGATATTTAACAAGAATGTCTATGAACGAGATAGAAGCGTCTTCCATATCGTTGGTGATAGACTCGATTTTAGAAAGAATATAGTTACAGAATACCTGCAAGATGATAGCGGCAACAAGACCGGTTACGGTGGTAATCAACGCAACCTTGATACCAGCAGCAACCAACGAAGCCGAAACGTCGCCAGCTTGCTCGATAGAGTCGAACGCCTGAATCATACCGATAACGGTACCCATGAATCCCAACATAGGAGAAAGTGCGATGAAAAGGTTAATCCAGGTTACACCGCTTTCCATCTGTCCCATTTGTACGCTTCCGTAAGAAACAACAGATTTCTCAATGAGGTCGATGTTGTTTTCTTTCTTGTCGTCGTAACGGTCGAGACCTTGATAGAATATGCTTGCAACAGGTCCACGTGTGTTTTTACATACTTCTTTTGCTGCTTCAATACCACCTTCGTTGAGGGCGTCTTCTACTTTCTGAAGAAGTTTCTTGTTGTTGGTAGACGAAAGACCTAAGTAAATAATTCTTTCGATTGCAATTGCAAGACCAAGAATCAAACAGATAAGAACCGATGCCATAAATCCAGCACCACCTTCGATAAATTTGGTCTTAATTGCTTTGTGAATCGGAACTTCCTCGGGTTGAGCCTGAGAACCTGATTGAACGTTTTCTGTGGCAGGAGCTTGTGATGTAGCTTCTTCCTGCGCAAACAAATCTGCACTTCCGAAAAAGAGCATTCCTGATATTGCCAATAATGAAAATAGCTTTTTCATGTTGTGTTTTTAGTTTTTAATTATACGATAATTGTTACTTTAATTTAATTTATTGCGGAGAGAGGGGGATTCGAACCCCCGATACACTTTTGGCGTATACACGCTTTCCAGGCGTGTTCCTTCAACCACTCGGACATCTCTCCGTGATGCCTTTTTCTTATTTTTTTCGGCAACGAAATTACAAAAAGAAAATGTACTTAAAAAAAAATTAACAAAAAAAATACAACTTTTTTTGCATTTTATTCCGTAATCGTGCCAAAAATAAACATAATATACTAATACAGAGCTATATACAAATACAGCTCTGTATCATTATTTTTTATGCGCCAAAGTGCGAAGATTTCACATTGCGGTCAATTTTGCGCATCAAGCCTTGCAAAACACTGCCTGGTCCACATTCAATTACTTCGTCCACGCCGGCTGCAGCCATATTTTGAATGGTTTTGGTCCAACGTACGGGCGATGTTAACTGTTTGATAAGATTTTGTTTGATTTCGTCGGGATTGGTATGCGGCATTGCGTCAACGTTTTGATAAACAGGACATTTTGGTGCTGCAAAGGTGGTGGTATCTATTGCCTGCTGCAATTCGGTTTGTGCGGGCAACATCAACGGTGAGTGGAATGCTCCGCTTACTGCCAGTTTTACAACGCGCTTTGCTCCAGCTTCTTCTAATTTTTTTGAAGCTTTGTCTACTCCGTCTTCACTACCCGAAATCACTATCTGACCAATGCAGTTGTAATTGGCGGCTACCACAGCTGAGCCTTCGGCGGTGGTTTCTGCGCAGATTTTTTCGATTACTTCGTCGTCTAAGCCGAGCACTGCTGCCATTGTGCCTTTGGATGTTTCGCAGCATTTCTGCATAGCGGCGGCGCGTTTTGATACAAGCGAGAGTCCATCGGCAAATGTTAACGCTCCTGCTGCTGTAAGAGCCGAAAACTCGCCGAGAGAGTGTCCTGCAACAGCATCGGGATTAAAATTATCGGGGTCGGACAATACCGAAACCACCGAGTGTATAAAAATACAGGGCTGTGTTACCTTGGTTTGCAACAATTGCTCTGCTGTGCCTTCAAACATAAGGTTGGTGATGTCAAAGCCTAATACATCGTTAGCTTGTTGAAATAATGCTTTGGCTGTGTCAGACTTTTCATAAAGGTCTTTGCCCATGCCGGGAAACTGCGATCCCTGTCCGGGAAATACGTATGCTTTCATTATTATCAGTTTTAAAATTCAAGGCAAAGTTAATAAGAAAATTAGTCGAAGCACGAGAATTAGCACAATTTTTAACAAATCATACAAAAAAATTTACACAGCAGCGTAACGCATACCAGGCAACGATTTAATAACGTCTTTAAATTCAAGAGTTAACAATATTGACGATAATTCTGCCATAGGGATATTGGTTTCGGCAAGGAGGGCTTCCATCGATAGGTCGCCGTTTTTGCGGAGTGTGTCTACAATGGCAATCTCTTTGGGCTCGAGAAAACAAAGTGGCAATTCTTGCTGATGAACGGTTTTAGAAGGCTTTGCCCAATTCATAATTTTTGCCAAGTCGTCGCTGCTGGATATAAGCGAGGCTCTATTGTCGCGGATAAGTGCGTTGCAACCAGCGTATTGCTGATCGTTAGCTCGCCCAGGAAATGCCAAAACACGTCGTCCGTACGATTGTGCATAATCTGCCGTTATCAATGCACCGCCCTGATCGCGGCTCTGAACCACTACAATAGCATCGCAAAGTCCTGCTACAATGCGGTTTCGGCGTGGAAAATTGGTTTTTGCAACAGTATGCCCATAATAATACTCTGTTATTACAACGCCTGCTCCGTTGACAATTTCGCGCGATAGTGCACGGTTTTGGGCTGGATAGATAATGTCAAAACCATGACCGAGCACTGCCGCTGTGGGCAAACCATATTTTATAGCAGCCTGATGTGCAAATGTATCAGCTCCTGTGGCAAGTCCGCTTATTATCAATGCATTAAAGCCATCGTTTTTGAGTCCTTCTACCAATCGGAATATATTATCGCGACCCTCGCTATCGGTCAACCTCGAACCCACTATGCCTATTGTGCGGGTAGAGTCGAAACTCAACGATACACCTTTTGCATAATATAAAATAGGAGCGTCGTCGCATTGGGCAAGTTTTCGAGGATAATTACCGTCGGTGTAATAAACTATGTTGATATTATTACGTATCGCTATATCAATCTGACGTTTGGCACTATCGATTATATCTTGAGAAATTGCCTCCACTATACGTTTTGAAACAATGTCGGCTTTGCGAAGCAACTCTTTTTTTTCAAATACCTCACGAGCACTACCTGCCCACGCTATAAGTTTGCGAGCTATAGTACTGCCTACGCCAGGTATCATTGTTACCGCCACACGGTAAGCTGCTTCTTCGTTGAGTTCCATTACTTGGGAGCTTTAAAGTAGAGTACCACACCTATTATAGTATATATAATATTGGGAATCCAAACTGCCAACAACGGCGGCAACGAACTACCTTTGGCAAACTCGGTAAACACTTGCATAAATAGTATGTAGCTGAAACTCAACGCAAGACCAACGCCAAGGTTGATACCAATGCCTCCCCTAACCTTTTTGCACGATAGCGTTACACCTATAATTGTTAAAATAAAGCATGCAAAAGGAAATGCTATACGTTTGTAGCTCTCTACAAGAAGTGCTTCGATATTGCTACTGCCGCGCATTTTTTGCTCGTCGATATAGTCGTGAAGTTCGGGACTTGTAAGGGTTTCTATCTGATTGAGTCGTTGGTTGAAATCTTTAGGCAGAATGGCAAGCGTAGTATCCATCTTGCGACCCGACACCACACTATCCACATCACCGTTGAAATATCTAATATAATAGTTGTTGATTGTCCATTTGGTTTTAACAGAATCCCAAACGATGTAATCGCTCATCAACTTTTCTTTCAGCTCTTTACCGTCGAATTTTTCCCACGAAAACTTGTAGCCCACGTTCGACGATGCCACATAGCTCTGCATATAGATAAATTCGCCGGGAGCTGTTTGTCGGTGGATATTACGGTCGTTATTGTTATACACACCTTTTATATATATATTCTCAAATTTAAGTCTAATCTCGTTGGCAGGTGGAATAACGTACGCACTCAAGAAAAACGACAAAGCTGCAAGTATGGCGGCACTTTCTAAATATGGAACAAGCAACCTTCTAAAACTAACTCCCGCACTGAGTATGGCTATTATCTCGCTGTTGCCTGCAAGTTTCGACGTGAAGAATATCACCGAGATAAAAATGAACAAAAACATAAACATATTTGCGTAATATGGCGCAAAGTTGAGGTAATAATCAAAGAGGATAGCCTCAAACGGTGCTTTTTTCTCGATAAAGTCGTCGAGTTTTTCTTGAATGTCAAAAACTATAATGATAGAAATCAGCAGCACAAGCGAATAGAAGAATGTGCCGAGGAATTTTTTCATTATATAGCGGTCTAATATCTTGAACATTTTTATCTATATATAATAAGGTGTAAAAATATCAAATTCGCTGCATCATCTCCTTGGCGGCTCCGTCTTTCCAATCGGCAAAAGTACCGTCGAGAATACGCTCACGGATGGTTTTTACAAGGTTGAGATAGAATGCGAGGTTGTGTATCGAGGCAATCTGCGCGGCAAGACGCTCGTTGGCTGTTACCAAATGACGTAGATAAGCCTTTGAGTAATAATGATCTACAAACGAAGTGCCGTCGGGATCGAGTTCCGAGAAATCCATCTTCCATTTCTCGTTTTTCATATTCATTGTGCCCTTTGAGGTAAAAATCATACCGTTGCGGGCGTTGCGGGTGGGCATCACGCAGTCGAACATATCAATGCCGCGAGCCACACCTTCTATAATATTGGCAGGTGTACCCACTCCCATCAAGTATCGCGGCTTGTCTTTGGGCAGGATATTGTTTACCACCTCTATCATTTCGTACATCATCTCCACGGGTTCGCCCACCGAAAGACCTCCGATAGCGTTGGCATCCATCTCCTGTTTGGCAATAAACTCAGCCGACTGTTCGCGAAGGTCGCGGTAAACACTGCCTTGAACAATAGGAAGATACGCCTGTGAATGTCCGTAAAGAGGTTCGGTTTCGCGGTAATGCTTTACACCACGTTCAAGCCATTGATGAGTGAGTTTCAGCGACTTAGCTGCATATTTATAGTCGCACGGATAAGGTGTGCACTCGTCTAACGCCATCATAAAGTCGCTGCCAATGGTGCGCTCAATGTCTACCACGTTTTCGGGAGTGAAAATATGCTTGCTACCGTCAATATGCGAGCGGAATGTTACTCCCTCAGAAGTAAGTTTGCGGTTTTCGGCAAGCGAAAACACTTGAAAACCACCGCTGTCGGTAAGTATTGGACGGTCCCAATGAATAAATTTGTGCAATCCTCCTGCAGCCTTGATTACCTCCATACCGGGACGGAGATAAAGGTGATAGGTGTTGCCGAGAATAATTTGCGCCTTAATATCGTCGCTCAATTCGGTTTGATGAACGCATTTGACCGAGCCCACAGTGCCCACAGGCATAAAAATAGGTGTTGGAACGCTTCCGTGGTCGGTAGTAATAACTCCTGCGCGTGCGTTGGTGCGTGTGTCGCTATGTGTAATTTCGAATTGCATTTGCCGTGTTTTAACAATCGGCAAAGATAGTTATTTTTTTTTATTAATAATAACACGTTATTTAAAAAATGGTTTGTACATTTGCACCAAATACTTTAACGATAATGTTAGAACAAGTAACTGCCTTATTTAAGGACATATACAGTTGGAAATTTTGGCTTGTGTGCAGTCTGATACTCGCTTGGACTGTGCAGATGTGCTATTATATTATAGTTTTTGTGCGCATCCGCAAACGTCCGACGGTAAAACAATACCAAAGCCCTGTGCCGGTGTCGGTAATAATTTGCGCCCGCAACGAAGCCGCCAACCTGCGCGAAAAACTGCCCGCTATATTAGAGCAAGACTATCCCGACTTTGAAGTAATAGTGGTAAACGATTGCAGCACAGACGATTCTGCCCTTGTTTTGGCAGAACTAAAACAAAAATATCCCAAACTGTACGTAACCGAAGTCCCCTACGACCGAAAATTTTCGCACGGCAAAAAACTTGCCCTCACCGTTGGCATCAAAGCCGCCAAAAGCGAATGGCTCTTGCTCACCGATGCCGACTGTATGCCAGTATCTAAATGGTGGATAAAAACTATGAGTCAAAACTTTACCGACCAAAACGACATTGTGCTCGGATACGGAGGCTACGAACAACGAAAAGGTTTTCTCAACCGCCTGATACGCTACGATACTGTGTTTATCGCTATGCAATATTACACCTACACCGAAATAGGAATGCCTTATATGGGCGTAGGAAGAAACTTGGCATACCGTAAATCGCTCTTTGAACGCACCCGCGGTTTTTCGAGCCATAGTTACCTGATGTCGGGCGACGACGATATTTTTGTAAATCAAAACGCCCAAAAAGACCGCATCGTGTGCGAATCAAACCCCGCATCGTTTACAATCTGCGAACCCAAAGAAAATTTTAGCCAGTGGAACAAGCAGAAACAGCGTCATTTTTCGGCATCAGAGCGATACAAAACCAAGCATAAGGCTGTTTTGGCGTTAGAAACCATGTCGCGCACATACTTCTACGCCGCTTCGATAGCATTATCGTTTTTTGAGCCGATATTTTTTGTTACTCCGGTATTGTTTTTATTAAGATATTTTGTATATTTATACGCGATTTGTAAGGCGTCAGGCAAGTTCAACACCAAAGGCGTAGCAGCCTCAGGCATACTTTTTGACATTATTTTACCTTACATTAACGCATTACAACTAATTTTAGGAAAAATTCGCAAGGACAGACTCACATGGAAATAGAAGAACACAACGACACAGTAAACAACTTCTCCGACAAGGCCAAAGCCGACTACAAACTCGTGCTCGAAGCAAGGGCAGGAAACCAAAAAGCTTTTGCCGAACTGCTCGCCAAATACCGCGACTCGGTGTACTATATGATTGTAAAAATGGTTCGCAACCCCGACGATGCCGAAGACCTTACTATCGAATCGTTTGGCAAGGCGTTCAAAAACCTAAAATCATACATCCCTACCAACGCGTTTAGCACTTGGCTGTTTAAGATTGCGTCTAACAACACAATCGACTATCTGCGCAGCAACAAGATGCAAAAAAACAACATCTCGATCGACAAGCCAAGCCCCACAAGCGACAACGAATCTACTTCGTGGGCTGAAAACACCCTCACCGCTCCCATCAAAGACCCCGAAGAGAGCATGATGAAAGAGCAGAAAGAGAAACTTATGCGCCAAGTGGTAAAGCAACTCCACGACGACTACCGAATCATCACCGAAATGAGATATTTTGATGAGATGTCGTACACCGAGATTGCCGAAAAACTTCAACTGCCGCTCGGAACGGTCAAGGCTCGTCTTTTCCGCAGCCGTGAACTTCTGCTGAGCATCGTTAAAGACATCAACCTCAACAAAGACCGTATCTAAATGGACAGCGGAATAATAGCAAAATATTTTCCTAACCTGAGCGACACGCAGCAAAAGCAGTTTGCCGCACTCGGGTTGCTTTATCCCGAATGGAACGAAAAAATCAACGTGATTTCGCGCAACGACATTGATGAACTATACACTCGCCACATTCTCCACTCGCTCGCCATTGCCAAATTCAACCTTTTAGATAATAGTAAAAACATCATTGACGTGGGCACGGGCGGAGGTTTCCCCGGAATTCCCCTTGCGATAATGTATCCCGAAAAACAATTCACGCTTATCGACTCGATAGGCAAAAAAATCTCTGTGGTGCAAGATGTTATCGAAAAAATCGGTCTCACCAACGCCACAGCCCAAAAAATCAACAGCAACGACCTCAAAGATAAGTTCGACACCATCGTTAGCCGTGCCGTAACAGCATTTCCAAACTTTATTAAACAGACCCACAAACTCTTAGAAAAATCACCCACATCATCGATAGTCTACCTCAAAGGCGGCGACTTTGAAGAAGAAATCGCCCCCTTCCGCAAGCACATCACGCTATACAACATCCCCGATGTGTTTGAGGAGGAGTTTTTTGAAACTAAGAAGGTGATAAAGTATAGGGTGTTTGAGTAATATCTCCCCTACTTTCTCATCCCTTCTATCCTTGATTTTGCACTACGGTACGAACTTTCCGCTATGCCTAATATTTGAAGTCTTTTACTACGGTCGCTCTCTATCATTTCAAGTATCAAAAACACCTTGTTATGATCCGAAAGGTTATCATATTCATTTTCTAATTTATTAACAAACTTAAAATCAATTAGTTTGTAATACTCTATAAAATTTTTTTCGTCTTTCGATGACCACTTAGTGATACTGCGCCCACAAACTATGTCGGTATATAGTTTTTGACCAACGCAATATATTTCCTCTATCTCGGATTTCTGCATATTCAAAAGGTTTTGAAAATGCTCTATTTTGGCACTTAACAAGACATTTTCGGCGGAAATTCGCTCAATATCAGCATTTTTTTGAGCAATACCAATCTTCATATTCTTTGTTTTAGTCTTTAAAATATTGGCATAAATACATACAAACAGAAGCGCCGACAATACAACAAAGGTAATTGCTATAATCAATGGATAATAATTAGTTTTAGCAATTAACTCCTTAACTACCTTTTTTTCAACATTCTTGGCTTCGAGTTCTTCGTTTTTAAAGCCCATTTCGGCAATCAGAGAATCTTTTTGAGCCAATGCACCTTTATATATATTCACCGCCTCTCTAAAATTTCCATTATCTTTCAAAGCGTCGGCATAAAGAAGCATAATTTCTGCATTAGTACTATAAGCGGTAGCCAACAAAGATTTTTGGTAATACTTTTCAGCATCGGCTATCCTGCCCTGCCTGAAATATAGTTTTGTTAGATTAGTGTAAGAGGCATAATAATAGGCAATCGAGGTGGATTTCAAATAGTACTGTTCAGCAAGTAGCAACTGCCCCTTGTGCTCGGCAATCTCGCCAAGATGTGAATATACAGCAGCCTGACCATTTGTGTCAAAACAATCAATATAGTTAACACATTTGTTTACATATTTCTCGGCTTCGTCAATATTGCCTTGTTCGTTGTAGCACAATGCTAAAATATGAGAAGCGTATGCAATACGTTTTTTGTCGTTATGCAGTTCGGCTTGTTCCAAGGCTTTGAGCGCATAATGTATGCAATAACTACCGTCATAATAATACAACCCAATTTGATACCCTACAATGTATACATTACATTTTAAGATATAATCATCTACACTACCCAAAAGAGCCTCTGCTTTGTTGTTATAAAATCTTGCACTATCCTTACAACCAACTTTCAGTAGTGATAACGCCTTATAAGTGTATGCGTAGCATAGTTTTAGGGTGTCACAATTATTTTCAAATATAGAAATAGGATAATCAAGAATATTGGGAGGTATTGTATCGTAATAGCGACAACTCTTTTTTGCTGTTAAATAGAGATAATATGCTAATTCGTAAGTAGAATCCGATGGTTGTGGAATCTTTTCTAAACCAGCAACAGCAAGGCTGTCATTATTTGTATGAAACAGCGAATCAACGGTTTCTAACTGACAGTATACAACTGATTTGGTATCGTTGTTTTTGCAACAACCCATACAACATACCCCCAACCCAACAAATATTATAAACCAATATATCAAATAAAAATGTTTCATATAAAAATGTTTATTACTGCAAAATTAATAAAACCAAATACATATCGCAAATTATAAGGCAAAAATCGTAATCCCGTTCAAAAATGACGGATCTGACACGAAAAAAGCAATTTTTGCCGCTGCAAAGGATGTTGCAAAAAGAGTTTTGGGTAAATTACAATATACATAAAGTAAGTAAACCGGACTGAGATCTCGTATCCAACCAAAAATCTTTGCAGCGCAAATTTTATTTAAACACTTATTAATCAAACAAATAAACCGCTGCATAGCAAGTGCAAAATGCTGCATTTTTACACAAAAATCGGCAAAAACAAGTGTTATACATTATATATCAATCGCTTACAATGCAGCAACAGAGAGTCAGATGCAACGCTAAAAAATAGGAAACATCAACTCTCGGTCATAATTTCGCAATCGAAAAACAAACCAAAAAAAATAAAAATGA
>JAFPYT010000177.1 GCA_017394445.1 Bacteroidales bacterium
AATGATAAAATCTCGAGGTAATAGCTGATTCGTTGCAGGTTTTTCTCGCTGATGTCGTTTTCCACAATCTGTCGGCGGGCTTTTTCGAGACAGCCATCGATGTCGCCTCGCATGAGCAGTTCTTCGCATTCTTTTCGGATGTCTTTGTCGAAGCAAACCATATCGTAAGGTTGGATACGAGTATATCCAGAGCGCATTTTCAGAACCTTGTCAAGAGGGTTTGCCGACATAAGGTACTCTGCCAATTCTTCTTTGGAATAGAAACCATAGTTGGCCATCGATGCGGCTTCGCTTAGCTTGGGAGCGCCATGTGTGTTGTAGTCGAACAAAAACAAAGAGTCGAACAAAGCCTCCTCCTCGCGGACGTATAGTTTGCTGTCAACCATGTAGTAAACCAGAGTATCCTTGCGGAAAGTGTCGCTTTTATGCGATTTCCAGTCCCTGCTAACGTAATAATGGTTGGGAAACGTTATTGTTTCGATTCTCATAAAGTCGCCGTACTTGTGCTTTTTGGAGGTTAACACCGCCACCCCTTTGGCGTTGGTGGTGAGTTTTTGTCCGCAGCACTCTAAAGCGGCTCCGGCCAGCGGCTTTCCGGTGCCGTAGTCGATAACTTTGAAAATTTGGCGTACCTGCGCGTTGGCCAATGCGGTGAATAATGCCGTTAATGCAGTGAAAACAAGGACTTTGGTCTTCATAATAAATTGAATTTGATAAAAATTTATTGTTTGTTGGAACTGCAAAGATACGATTTTTTTTTTAAAGGTTAACAGTGATCTGTGATCAGTGAACTGTGAAGGTGCGAAACAGCAACTTCAAACTGATTACTGAATACTAAATACTGACCACTAATTAAAAATTGCACAACAATTTTTCACTTTTTGAGTTATAATATATATCTGTAACCAAAAGCCACATAACATGGATCACACCGAAGCAAAACAGCGTTTTGCCGAGCTCACCGAGCAGCTAAACCGCTACAACTACGAGTATTACATGAACGACACCTCGCTGGTGTCCGATTTCGAGTTCGACAAACTGCTTGAAGAACTTGCCGAAAAGGGTATGCCACTTTACACAAATACCTGCACGCGTGGCGCTACCTGAAAGGTCTCGAACCCGACACCAGTTTGATTGAGGGATAGGGAGTTTTTTTATCAAAAATGCCAATTTTATAGACTATAATCCAAAAAAAATATAATATTTTTGGATTGTAATCCAAAAAATAAGTATATTTGCAAAAACAAATATATAGTCATGATAAAACGGGAATTGATAGAAGTTGTTGAAAAACAATTATTTAAAGGAAAAGCAATAGTTGTTGTTGGTCCACGTCAAGTGGGCAAAACTACTTTGTTGAAAGAGATAGTGAGCAGAAGCAATCGTAATGTTCTGTTGCTTAATTGCGATGAACCAGAGGTGGTTGCTATGCTTACCGCCACAAATGTTGTTAAACTTCGCTCAATTATTGGTGAACACGATTTGGTGGTGATAGATGAAGCTCAAAAGGTGGACAATATAGGATTGACGCTAAAATTGATTGTGGACAATATCGAAGGTGTTCAGGTTATAGCTTCCGGATCTTCGGCATTTGAATTGCGCAACCGTCTTAACGAGCCGTTGACTGGGCGCAAATTCGAATATCAGATGCTTCCTGTTTCCAGCGGTGAAATGATCGGCACCTATGGACTTATTGAAGAGAAACGCACTCTTGAAAATGGTTTAGTGTACGGGTCATACCCTGATATTATAACCCATCCTGAAGCTTCGCAGCGTTTGCTTGCCGAGCTAACACAAAGCTATCTTTACAAAGACATACTGACTTTAAATGACATACGCAAACCGCAGCTAATCGACCGTCTGTTGCAAGCCCTTGCCTTTCAGGTTGGCAACGAAGTGTCCATAAATGAACTTTCACGTACTCTGCAAACCGACAACAAAACCATCGACAAATATATTGTTTTGCTGGAAAA
>JAFPYT010000178.1 GCA_017394445.1 Bacteroidales bacterium
ACCGATTTGCAACGTTATTATCGGTAGATGATAATAGCGTAAAATACTACATCGATGGTGTATTATACAACTTAAAGCCTTATCACTCACTTTATAACAAAAGTTTAGCGGAGTTGTTTAATGTAGTAAACGCTGATGATATTTCGGGTAAAATCAACATCACCGAAAAAGGCGAACCGCTTGGTGTTGCCGAATTAGATTCCAACGGCAAAGTGCCAAGTTCTCAGTTGCCTTCGTATGTGGACGATGTATTAACATTTTCTGCATATTCTTCATTTCCCACAGCAGGAGAAGACGGTAAAATATACATTGACGCAACCACAAATAAAACGTACCGTTGGAGCGGAAGCGCATACGTAGAAATATCTCCGTCGTTGGCATTGGGCGAAACACCATCAACCGCATACCGTGGCGACCGTGGCAAAACTGCCTACGACCACGCAGCGGCAAAGGGTTCGGCTTTTTCGTCTGGGTTATACAAAATCACTACAAACGCACAAGGACACGTAATAGCAGCCACTCCCGTAACCAAAGCCGACATCACCGCGCTTGGTATTCCCGGTACAGACACCAATACCACTTATTCATTCTCCGACAAGAACCCTACCCTTGCTTGGGGAACAAAATCCACGGTTGCCACTGTTGGCGGCGTAGACATTCACGTTACTATGCCTGCCAATCCTAACACCAATACCGTTACATCAATCAACGGCAAAACAGGTGCAATAGCAGCGGCTGATATGGCAGCGGTACTAACAGCCGCAGGATATAAACTTACAGATAATAATACCACCTATTCATTCTCCGACAAGAACCCTACCCTTGCTTGGGGAACAAAATCCACGGTTGCCACTATTGGCGGCGTAGACATTCACGTTACTATGCCTGCCAATCCTAACACCAATACTTGGAGAGGTATTCAAAATAATCTGACATCCGACAGCACTACCGACAGCCTCGCCGCAGCACAAGGTAAGGCGTTAAAGGCTCTTATTGACAAGAAAATGGATAATACGGTAATAGAGTCGCTTAGTTGTGGCACAGGTGTATCAGGTATGCAAATTGGCAATATATGTTTATTTACTATATCAATAAGACCATCATATTCAAGCGTTCGTGTTGGTGTTCCCGGTACTTACTATCAAACTGAATATTTCTTAGCAGGAAATGTGAATGTCTGTGCAGTTTTTAAACTAACTACTGGTGGATATATTGAGAATGAAAGTACCATAGCGGTAGGTACAGCATATTATGGTTTTGTTGTTGGAGTTAGAAAATCTTAAATGCCCTATGGATACATCTATTGTAACAATATTTCAATCCTTCGGTTTCCCCACCGCATTGTCGGTGGCGTTGCTTGCTGCCTTCGGGTGGCTTGGAAAAAAAATGCTCAACAATATGAAGGAAAACAATGCCGAGGCTGTAAAACTCCGCGACCAATATATTCAATACTTGCAAGACAACCACAAGTATATGCAACAAAACCATATCGACCTTACGGCTGCCGTTATGGAAAGCGCAAGCGCAATGAAAGAAAACGCTCAGGCTTTGAACCGTTTTTCGATGGTGTTAGATAAGATAGAAACTAAGTTGAACAACATAAAAAGTAAGCAAAATGACAAAGAAGATTAAAAAAACTCAGAAACCCGCCAAACGAAACTCCGGCGCAAAATCCGCTAACAAAGCAAAATTCACCACCAAACTTAGCGGTTTTAAAAAATCAGGCAAAAACGCTGACGGCAAAAACATCAAATATTCCGAATTGGTAAACGAAACTTACAAAACGGTTCACAAAAACGACAAGAAAATTACAAAATCTATTGTAAAAGACGTTGTAGGACAGTTTGCCGTGGAAGTTGCTCAATCGCTTGGCAAAAGCAACAAATGCAGTGCGTCGATTCCCTATCTCGGTACATTCAAAACATCTGTACGCAAATACAATGTTGGTGGTAAATCGGGCAACACTAAGGCGGTAAAGTTTACCCCCGCAAAATTCTGTAAGGCAAGTGCAAAACTTGGCAAAAAATGACAAAACGGTTTTTTAATATTGCCAATTTGATAATCTCCAAAATAGAAGGAGGCTACTACTCCCCTGAGCGGCACTACTCTGCCGCAATGGGGCGAAGTGGAGAAACTATGTTTGGTATCGACCGCAAATGGGGTGGTAGTATCAACACCACAGCCGCCGGACAGAAATTTTGGAGCATTATCGACAAATATTCAGCATCGTGGCCACACTACTACAAAGGCGGAAGCCACGAAAACGAACTAAAACGCCTTGCAGCCGAAATGATGTACAGTCTTTTTCAACGGCATTTTAAAAAATATCTATCTCCCAAGGCGCAAAAACTTGTAATGAAATCCGACCGCATAATAGCGCATTTTTATTATGCCTGTTGGAACGGTGAAGGACGATTTAAAGAATTTGCTGAGGATTTTAATAAGCAAGTAGAAAAAACAACAAATATCGCTACTCTCGAAAAATCGTGTATTACCGCACGCAAAAACCATAGCATCCAACTAATTCGCGTTGGCGGAGACAAAATGGAACGCTTGATATTTCCCGAACTCTCTCCACGAAAAAAAGTGGGTAAAATATTTTTGTTTACCATCCTTCTTGGCGGAGCGGGATTTGGAGGGTACAAATTGTATAACTATTTAAAATATAAAAAAAATGAGCAAATTTAAAATTACAAAACTTTCAGGTTCAGACACTCAACCAACCAACAATGCCGGAGGCCTCGGCGAATGGTGTGCAAAACATTGGTTTTTAACTTTTCTATTAGCAAGTTCTGTAATAGGCTTGCCAGTTACCATCATCACCGCAGCAAAAACCAAAAAAGAGTAATGGCAACTGCAAAAAGTAAGTTATCATCAAACCGTGGGGTAGTGGGGGCTTCGGGCTGTGGCGAAATCCGTCAAAAAGATGATTATTATACCACAGGCAACGGCGCAATAGAAAAACTCGAAGATGTATATTCACTACCCAAAAAGGTTTGGGAATGTGCTTGCGGCAATGGTGCATTATCGGAGCAACTTAAAGCCAACGGGCATACAGTTTACAGTACCGAACTCTACAAACGTGGATACGGAACTCAGGGAGTTGACTTTTTGAAACAAAAGAAAATGCCTGACGGGTACGATTGTATTTGCACCAATCCACCGTTTAGCAAGGCAGTTGAGTTTATCAATCATTCTTTGTCGCTTGTGTCGAAGCGCAAGGGAGTTGTGTGTATGTTGTTGAAACTTGCTTTTCTAGAAACCAAATCACGATACGATAATCTATTTTACGACAATCCACCTACATACGTGTTCGTGTTTGTTACACGATTAAAATGTTACAAAAACGACAACCGGGATTATAATTCATCAATGATGCCCTTTGCGTGGTTTGTGTGGGACAATTCCGTCAAGTCAGACGCGCCACAAGTTTGGTGGATATAACACCTCAAAATATCTTCTGTTTCGTATTTGTCCCAAATGTCCCAAAAATTTGGAACGCGGTTTTTGCGGATATATCTTTACGGCATTAAAACAATTGAAAAAAGAAGTATTATGTCAACATTTCGCGAGCAACTGAAACAATTTTTTGCTAAAACTTTCAAAGGCTTTTACATCGAAGTAACTAAGCCAAAGAAATTTTTGCTCGATTGCGGTGTGCCTGATTTGCCGATTGTAATCACACCTGCAAATTTGACAAAAAAGATTGAAAAACACAATCTTACAAAAGATGATTTACAAAGTCTTAATACATTGCTTAATTCACCTTTGATTGTGTATCATTCACAAAATCAAGGCAAATATTATTCAGCTTTCAGCGTTATAACCGAGCGTAAAAACAATGAGGGATATTTGTGTGTTGTAATCTATATCAATAAAAAAATCAACAAAATAGAAATCAACAACATTGCAAGTATCCATTACCGCAATATCAATTCTTTAATAAAATGGTGTGAAGAAAACTATCTGATAGACAGCAATATTGAGAAATGTAAAAAGGTATTCAGTGGCTCATGTCATAATGACTCGAAGTTTGAATACCTTTTATCCTTATTGGACACTGCAAAGTTAAAACAAAAAAATCAAAATACCAAAGGTTTAGGCAAAAATATTTGGGGATTTTTAGGTTTTGAAGGATTGGGCAAACTTGTCAATCATAATACACCGCATTTGTTGCAACGTGAAGACGGTTCGTATTTAGACCCCGAAACAGGTTTAAAATTAGGATTCGACAACCGGCACATGGGTAGTGGGGAAGGTGCACAAGTTTACGGTTGGGGTGTATATCTCAGCGTAGACGATTTGCGCAAATACGGTGATCTTCACAAGCGTAATATCAGAATAAAAGAAGAAATTTTTGACTGCAATTTTATTCAATATGGACAAATAGTAAGTGTACCGCTTAGGGCAACACGCGACGAGGTAAAGGCTTATAAACTTGCCTTAACTGCGGGTAATATAGCCTCTTATTTTGATTTGTACGATTGCAGCAAAAAAGACGTTGAAAACTATATAAAAAGCCTTATCGACGAGATTAACACCAAAATCAAAAATAAGGAAAAAGAATTTTCTCAAACACAGTCGTTTTTAATAAAAAGAGAAATTGACTCTAATAAGCAACGCCTTGACGATTACAAGTATTTACTCTCTCACGTAAAAGTAAAAGCAGTGCGGCATCATTACGACGTAGAAATTCCTGATTACGACGGCAAAAACTACCTTCCATATCAAAAACCAATCAACAGCAAACAGCGTGATATGATTTGCGCCGTGTTGGATACCAAATACACAAAAAAAATCACTTCAAATATTACAGGAGAGCAAATATACGACTTATTTACAAAA
>JAFPYT010000179.1 GCA_017394445.1 Bacteroidales bacterium
CTTTGCCACCGTATTTCGGAAGCAGTGCAGGATGTATGTTTATTATTCTTTTTGGATATGCCGACAAAAGGTTTTGCGGAACAAGCCACAGAAAACCGGCTAAAATCACATAGTCGATATTGCGCTGTTTCAGGTAGTTGAGCACGTTGTCGGTTTCGAAAAAGTCGTGTCGCGAAAAATATATGCAGTCAACGCCGAGGTTTTTGGCGCGTTGCACAATGTAGGCGTCCTTTTTGTTTGTTACGATGGTGTTCACCTCCACATCGGGTTTGTCTGCAAAAAATTCGGTTATTCGCTGCGCATTGGTGCCATTTCCCGAGCCGAAGATGGCAATTCGTGTGTTTTTGTTCATAATATGGTTTTGTTTTAATTCCTTGATTATAAGTGTTTTACCAATTCTTGCAAATGCTTATTTTTATGTGTATTTATTTAATTATCAATAAATTATTGCTAAAATGACCAAAAAAGGCGTTTTTTTTTGTCAAAATCGATGCAAAAATAACAAATTTCGGGCAAAAAATGGAAAAAAACACAAAATAATCAAAATGTTAAAAATCAGGGAATTGTGAACTTGTTTGAAAATATATTATTGAAATTCAACATGTTGAAAATATCATTTTTCAATTCTAAAAAATTCTAAAAATGCGATAAGTTATCATTTTGATTTTCATGATAATTACGTTGCGGTGTACAAAAAAAAAAGCGAAAAATGATTGAAAATTGGAATTTTATTCGTTACTTTGCACTTTGTTTAATTCAAAAACTTTATAAACATGTCTGAAATTACAGAAAAAGTAAAAGCTATCATCGTTGATAAGCTTGGAGTTGACGAAAGCGAAGTAACTCCCGAAGCAAGCTTCTCTAATGATTTAGGAGCTGACTCGTTGGATACAGTAGAATTGATTATGGAGCTTGAGAAAGAATTTGGCATCCAGATTCCGGACGAAGCTGCAGAAAAAATCTCAACTGTTGGCGACGCTATCGCCTTTATCGAAGAAAACATAGCAAAGTAAGTACACTCCCCACTTTCAGATTTGTATGAATCTCAAGCGAGTAGTTGTTACTGGATTAGGATCACTTACTCCGATTGGTAACACAGTGCCCGAATATTGGAATGCATTGTTAACCGGAGTAAGTGGTGCTAATTTTATAACGCATTTCGATGCGCAGCTGCTCAAGACACGTTTCGCCTGCGAGGTGAAAGGGTTCGACATTTTGTCGTTTATGGACAAGAAGGAGAGCCATAAATACGATTTGTACACACAATACGGAGTGGCAGCTTCCGAAGAAGCAATCAAAGACTCGGGCTTGGATTTGAGCGCCGAGGACAAAGATAGAATAGGTGTTATCTGGGCATCGGGCATTGGAGGCATAAGCTCTTTCGAGGCCGGATGTTTAGACTATGCCCAGAGGGGTGGCGCACCGCGTTTCAGCCCATTTTTCTGCATACAGATGATATCCGACATCTGCGCCGGATGCATCTCCATTCGCCACGGCCTTAGAGGTCCCAACTACGGCACGGTGTCGGCATGCGCCTCGTCGGCAAACGCCATCGCCGATGCTTTCAACCTCATACGCCTCAACAAGGCTTCGGCCTTTGTGGTGGGCGGCTCCGAGGCTGCTGTGTCGCTCTGCGGCATAGGCGGTTTCAACGCTATGCAGGCACTCTCCACCCGCAACGACTCTCCCGAAACAGCCTCGCGTCCCTTCGACAAGGACCGCGACGGTTTTGTGATGGGCGAAGGAGCAGGAGCACTTGTTCTCGAAGAATACGAACATGCAATGGCACGTGGCGCCAAGATTTACGCTGAAGTCATGGGCTGCGGACTTACCGCCGACGCGTACCGTATCACCGCACCGCACCCCGAAGGGCTCGGAGCA
>JAFPYT010000180.1 GCA_017394445.1 Bacteroidales bacterium
AAGAGCAACCACGAAGTCTGCTCTATGTAATCGAGTTCGTTGCTGCATCCCGCCTCGTTGCGCAGGATGGCATCGATTGCATTAAAAGTTGATTCGTATTTCATCTCCATCGAGTTGTGAATACGAATGCTATTAGTCTAAAAAACAAAGGTCAGACAGGTACCTATATAAAAAAACGTGGGACTTCTTATCCAACGTTCGAGGTACCTGGCATGACCCACTGATTCGAGATAAGAAATGCCCACGCTATACGCGCAGACATTTGCTCATTTAGTCTCAAATCAGTTCTTCTACTGCCAGGTTTCCGAACGTTAATAGATTAAATAGCAAACGCTAATGTTATAATATGTCGTTAATTATGTTATCTATTTCATTAATACAATGTTAGTTGTTTAACAAATTGTTTTGTTGCAATAGTGCAATGCAAAGGTAGGAAATAATTGGGATTGTACAAAAAAAAGTTGCGAAAAAAAGATTATCGTTTTTCTTGCAAAAAGTTACTAAAATTCCCTTGCAAATGCTGCAAAAAGTTACTAAATTTGCATCGAAAACACTGCAAAAAGTTACTGCGATGATATTTAAACGGAAGATATTCAAAGATATAGAGTGTTGGAATAAAAATAGTAAAAATGAAGCACTTTTAATAAAAGGTGCGCGGCAGGTGGGCAAAACCACGGCGGTGCGCGAGTTCGCCCGTGCCAATTATGCTAATTTCGTGGAAATCAACTTTGAACAGAATCCCGAGGCGAAACAGGCTTTTGCCGGAAGCCGCGATGCCAACACCGTGATACAGCGGCTAAGCCTTATGGGCTACGGACCTTTTGTGCCGGGCAAGACCCTCGTTTTTTTTGACGAAATCCAAAGTTGTCCCGATGCTCGTACCGCGATTAAATTTTTGGCGGAGGACGGACGGTTTCAATACATAGAATCGGGTTCGCTGTTGGGCATCAATTACAAAGATGTAAGTAGTTATCCCGTAGGTTTTGAAAGTCAAATAGAAATGTACCCACTTGATTTTGAGGAGTTTCTATGGGCAAAGGGAGTGGCAATAGATACAGTGGATAATGTAAAGCGTACATTAACGGAACTTAGGCGCGTGGACGATTTTACGCACGAAATTCTGATGAAACATTACAGAGAATACCTTGTGGTGGGCGGTATGCCTAAGGTTGTTTCTACATTTTTGACTAACAGCGACTTCAACGAAACACTCCGTCAGCAAAAAATCATTACAGATAGTTACCGGCTCGACATTTCTAAATACGCCGGTGCACAGAAAACGAGGGCAAAAAGGTTTTTCGATGCCATTCCGTCGCAACTCGCCAAGGAGCGCAAACGCTTCATACTCTCCGACTTAGAGACAAGTGGCAGTATGCAGAAATATGAGGATTCGGCACAATGGCTTGCCGATGCGGGCGTGGCTTATTTTAGTTACAACACGCACTCGTTGCAAATGCCATTTGAACAATACGAAAACCGCAACTTATTTAAAGTTTATCTTTTAGACACGGGGTTGTTGTGTTCGCTGTGGAGCGGCACAATTCAATGGGAAGTGATGCAGGGCAACATTTCTGTCAACGAAGGTGCGCTTACCGAAAATTTTGTTGCCGCCGAACTTGTAAGACACGGACACACGCTCCACTATTACGACCACAAAAGCCGCAACGAACTCGATTTTCTTATCCGTGAAAAGAAATTAGTTACCATCTTGGAAATCAAATCGGGTAGCGACTATAAAAAACACGCCTCGCTAAACAATATTCTCGAAACCTCTGCCGACACTATTGAGCGCAGTATCGTCCTCTGCCGTGGAAATGTAGAAAAAGACGGTGATATTGTGTACCTACCGCTGTATGCGGCGGGATTTTTGTAGAAAAATTACAATTCCACCACTTGACACGCATCGTCGCTGCCAAAGAGTCGGCGCATATCATCGGCGGATGTGTGTGTAATGAAAATTTGCTCAAATCCGCTACCAAGTATCAGATTTACAATATTTTGCACACGAGCAGAGTCGAGTTTGTCAAAAATATCGTCGAGAAGGAGGATGGGCGATTTGCCACACTGACGAAGATAGATGAATTGGGCAAGTTTAAGGGCGGCAAGAAACGTCTTTTGCTGACCTTGCGAACCACAGTTTTTGAGGGCGAGCGAATTGATTTCAAATATCAAATCATCTTTGTGAACACCTGACGATGTGTATTGAAGTATGCGGTCTTTGTCGACACTCTGCCGCAAGAGGGTCTCCATATCGGCGTTTTCCAACTGCGAAAAATACTTAATATCAGGCGTTTCGCTGCCGTTGCTTATGGCTTTGTAATATTGTTGAAACTCTGGGGTAAAGGCGTCGATAAATGCACGGCGACCCTCATAGAGTTTTTTTGCGTTTGAAATCAAATGCATATCCCACATTTGCAGCATATTAGGGTCAAACACAGTGTCATTGGATTTGAGATATTTATTGCGCTGCATCAATGCACGGTTGTAGTTTTGAAGGGCTGCAAGAAACGCACTATCATTCTGAGACACAGCCGAATCCACAAACTTTCGTCGTTCGCTGCTGCCGTCAAAAATAAGGCGAATATCCTGAGGACTAATAATCACAAGTGGAATCAAACCAATATGATCGGAAATTTTTTCGTACTCTTTGTCGTTGCGTTTCAGGGTTTTACCCTTTTGACGGTGAAACGACAGCACAATATTCTCGTCCATTCCGTCGATTTCGTAAACGCCGCGCACAGTAAAAAATTCCTCACCGTTTAAGATATTGAGATTGTCGGCGGCATTGATAAAACTCTTACTAAAAGAGAGATAGTAAAGCGCATCGAGAATATTGGTCTTGCCCGCGCCGTTGCTACCGGTAATGCAGACAATCTTTTTGTTGAACTCAAACTCGCGGCTTTGGTGGTTCTTAAAATTTACAAGTGTCAGCCTTTTAATCTTCATAGTTTAGAAATCGAGGTTGAGGTCTTTTTTAAAAACTTCGAGGTTAGGATTCTGCTGGTTCAGATAGTTGTATTTATCTGTGTCGGTGTAAATTACGGCAGAACCTTTGGTAGCATCAATTTTAGTTACCACATCAATTTTTCCGTTGCGCAACTGCTTGCGGAGATAATTGATAAAGCCATCTTTCACCTCGTTGATAGCCTGCTCTTGAAGCGAGTTTTGAAGGCTCATCTCCAACACGTAATTCTCTTTAATTTCGGGAATTCCCGACGAGAAAATTGCGTGCAGACGAGGCTTTTTGGTCTTGTAAATCTCAGCCAATTTTTTCCAAAGTTCGGCTATTTGCTCTTGCGTAAACGGCTGACATTCAGTAATAATCTCGCTTTGAGGTGCGGCTTGTTGCTGACTATGCTGAGTAGGTGCGGCGGCTGCAACTGACTTGTTTTGCAGATAATCTTTGATAGAAATCTGCGACGCCTTTCGCATTTCGTTCACAGCCTGCTGAGCAGGTGAATTTGGCGACGGAGCGGCTACGGGCTGAGGGGCGGCAACAGGTTGAGGTTGAACAGGTTGCGCTGCCATCTGCGGTTGAACGGGCTGAGCAACAGGCTGAGCCATCGGTTGCGGAGCGGCTGCAATTGCCTGACCTGTAATCTTGTTGCCAATATTGCAGAGTTGCATTAGCATAAGTTCCACAAGGAGCCGTTTGCTCTTGCTCTCGCGATAATCGAGGTCGCATTTGTTGGTGATATTCAGCGCAGTATAGAGAAACGGCAGGGTAACTTTTTCGGCTTGCTGCTTGTATCGGTCGCGGATACCTGCGCCCACTTCCAAAAGTTGGAGAGTAGATTGGTCGCGACAAACCATAATATCACGTATATGCTGACTAAGTCCGCTTACAAAGTGGTGAGCATCAAAGCCTTTGCTCAAAATTTCGTTAAACGTTAACAACGAATTACTTACATCACCTGCCAGAAAATAATCTACAAGTTTAAAATAATATTCATAGTCAAGAACATTGAGATTATTGATAACATCCTGATATGTAAACTTTTTGCCCGAAAAACTAACAATTTGGTCGAAAAACGAAAGAGCATCGCGCATACCACCGTCGGCCTTCTGCGCAATCACATTCAAACCGTCGATGTCGGCATCCACGCCCTCTTTTTTGGCGAGATTTTGAAGGTGTCCCACAATATCCTCCACCTTCATTCTATTAAAGTCAAATATCTGACAGCGAGATAGAATGGTGGGCAGAATCTTGTGTTTTTCGGTTGTGGCAAGTATAAATTTGGCGTGTGCAGGCGGCTCTTCCAAAGTTTTAAGAAAAGCATTGAACGCCGCCGTTGAAAGCATGTGAACCTCGTCGACGATGTATATGCTGTAACGTCCAATTTGCGGTGGAATTCGCACTTTATCAATTAGTTGACGAATGTCATCTACCGAGTTGTTAGATGCGGCATCGAGTTCGTGAATATTGTACGAGCGGTTTTCGTTAAACGCACGGCACGACTCACATTCGTTGCACGCTTCGAGGTCGTCGGTAAGGTTCATACAATTGATAGTTTTGGCAAAAATACGAGCGCAAGTGGTTTTGCCCACACCACGCGGACCGCAGAACAGATATGCCTGCGCCAACTGACTGTTTTTTATAGCATTTTTGAGAGTAGCGGTGATGCTCCCCTGCCCTACCACGGTGTCAAACGACGCCGGGCGGTACTTCCTTGCCGAAACGATAAAATTTTCCATAAATTATACTTGCATTTTCAAATCACAAATATAGGATTATTCGCGCGGAAAAAAAATTTTTAGAGCAATAAAATCAAATTAGCAAACCTACAACCTACAACTCAAACGTATACGCTATCGAAAATACGTGTTCGGCAATGTCGTTTTCAAGAGGGTCTTCATTGTTAAAATATTTTTCTAACTGATACTCAAAACCGATAGAAGATCGATTAGAGATTTTTTTGTCGACGCCGAATGACCAACGGTCGCGGTCTACAAGACGGCGGGGAATATTGTAAAACCATTCATAACTTACATAAGGCGTTAATCCTATGGAATTTATCCCATATTGAACTTGAAATCTTGTGCGGAAATTTTGGTCTTTAGTATCCTCGTCGTAATCGTCGGTGTAGAGAGTGTATTTTAGGCGGCAATCTAATAATAAATTATTAAAATAATACTCACCCGTAGTAGAAACCCCAAGACGACCTTGCCAAGCAGATTCGCCATCTTCCACTTCGTATTTAACACGGTAATCAGCAGCTACAATTAGGTGATTAATTGGCGCATATTCAATAAAAGGTTTTATACTAACATCTTTTGAATTGGCTGCATTACAATAATTTGCTTCAGCATCGGCACCAACTAAGAGTTCTGGCAAAAATTCTTTTTCGATAGTAAAAACAGGATTAAAAGTGAAGAAATGTTTATTTTGCGCGCTCAGTGACGTAGCAAAAAAAATTGAAAATAAAAAAGCGGTGTACTTGATTGTTTGTTTCATTATTATAATTATTTATCAGATTTAACGATTGGTAAAAATGGTAAATATTTCCACTGCAAAGGTATGATATTAATTACTTCTTGAAAATTAATTATTTTTAATACTCCTAATAATTCGCTAATAATTATTAAACGGTGTGGTTAACATTTATGGCAGTAATTTAGAAAATATGCTCTTTAATATAACCAATTGATTCTCTAAGCATTACCGAGCCACTCACATAAAGCGACCCAACATAAAGCGCAGCAGTTACTAAAATTTTTACAGCAATTATCGCATAAACATTTGATAAAAAAGAAGATACCCACCAAGCTGCACCTATTGAGCAAACAGCAGCCAAAAGATACGGGGTAATGTTTTTAACCACCTGAATTACTGTAACATTTATAAATCTTCGAGTTACAATGTGAATTACCACCAAAAACAAAAGGTTTACCAAAACATATCCAACGGCAACGGCTTCGAGTCCTCGGCTGAGAGTAAAAATCAACGCAACTATCTGAGCCACACACCTTGAAATGGTAATCCACATAAGCGCACCTGATTGTCCACACGAGAGCAACTCTTTGTTGTACAAATGATAAGTGGAATAAAACGCTGCCCAAATGCACAAAATTTGCAAAACCGCCACCGAAGGAATCCACTTATCGCCTATCACTAAGGGAATTAACTCAGGCGAAACAAATCCGAAAACCAACATACACGGAAACGATACAAACACACAAAACCGCATCAACTTATTAAATACCAACACTTTTTCGTTGTCGGCGGCTTTCACCATTACGGGTTGAGCCACGCCTTCGAGAGCGGTGTGGATAGTCTGCTGTCCCAAGGTTGTCCATTTTGAACCCTGAGCATAAATGCCAACCTGATATTTATTGTAAGATTTACCAATGATAAATGTAAAAAGATTGTCGCCAATAGAAGTAAAAATATTGGAAATCAAAAGTTTAATACTAAACGGCAACATCTCCAAAACAGGTTTGAACGAAAACTTAAAACTCGGTCGCCATCCACTGTAAAACCACATACATATCATATTTACAGTAACATAGCAAACACTCTGCGCGGCAATGCCCCAATATGCAAAACCGTTGTAAGCCAAGGTTACACCGAGAGTTCCCGAAACAACCACTGCCACAAACGAAGATTTGGCTAAACATTTGTTTTTTAGTTCCTTAGTAAGCATTCCGCTCGGCACTATACTAATACTTGCCGCCAAAACGCCAAGAAACTGAAACCGCCCCAAGGGAATCAAATCTGGTTCGTTTAGAAAACCTGCCAAGAGTGGCATCGAGAAAAAGAATATTAAATAAAGTGAAAGTCCGATTAAAAAACTTGTCCAAAAAACCGAGTTGTAATCATCGTAAGTTACATTTTTTCTGTTGATTAGCGCCACACGGAAACCGCCTTCTTGAATCAAATACGACAGTGCGATAAACACGGCGAGAAGGTTTGCCATTCCGTAATCGTCTTCGCTGAGGATTCTGGCAAGAAAAACGCCGAACATCAGATTCAAAACCTGCTGAGTAACACTACCTAAACCGCTCCAAAACAGTCCGTCGGCGGCTTTCTTTTTCAAGTTTTCGGGTTTCGGGGTTGTGTCGGGCATACTCAAAATTTTTTGCAAAGATAACAAAAATCACTACCTTTGCACTCAAAATCTTACAAAATTGGAAATGAAACCACACCTTATTATTATATGTGCAATAGCCGCGCTGCTGATTTCAGGATGCGCAAAACCACAACCTAAACAGTTCAACTGCAACAAGATAAATCTCTCATTCACCGGCTACGAGGATATGCAGATAACATCCAACGATGAAGAAGTGTTCAACTGCTTCAACGAGCGTCTCGGCGTGGCAGCACATCTTACCGATGCCGATGGAATCAACAATATCGACAGCCTGATGCAAGCAGTTTACCAACAAAAGACTCAAAATCTCGCGTTAGACAGCCAAATAAAAATCAGCGACAGCAACCGCAAAGAATTTAATAATCAGACACTTGATGGATTTTCAGTTTTGGGCAACGACAACAACCGAGGCATCAATTGGCTATTTGTAACAGCACACGCCAAGAAAGCCCCGTTAGTATACTTTATTGTAATATCATACACCGACGACGTTGACCCCGAAGAAACCAATATGGTACTCAACTCGCTACAATGCAGCGCAGAAGAATAACTTAAAATGGAAACACTTAGAGAGATAATTGCAAATCACGACCTTAAAACGCTGTTTCAAAAATACCGTCAAGTGGTATTCTACGTTATTTTCGGCTGTGTAAGCACATTGGTAAACATTATAGCGTTTTGGATAATCAACTCCGTTTTTGGCGTTAACTACAAGTTAGCCAACGTGTTGAGTTGGATTATTGCCGTTATGTGCGCCTACATCACCAACAAGATTTGGGTGTTTGAAAGCCGAGGCAAAACTGGCAAAGAAAACGTGTTTGAGGCTTCTAAATTCTTCTTTTTCAGACTAATAACCCTCGGTGTGGATATGCTATGTATGTACACCTTTATCGAAAAACTTGGAATTTTAGAAATTGTGTCAAAAATAATCACAAACGCCATTGTGGTGGTGGCTAACTATCTGTTTAGCAAACTGATAATTTTTAGGAAAAAGACAATAGAACAGGAATAAAAAAACGCACCGTTTTGGTG
The DNA here is from genome assembly GCA_017394445.1 of Bacteroidales bacterium. Classification (GTDB taxonomy): domain Bacteria; phylum Bacteroidota; class Bacteroidia; order Bacteroidales; family UBA3824; genus UBA3824. Next base: position 8,124 of record JAFPYT010000180.1, read on the forward strand.
CGTTTTTTATAAAATCGAAAAAATATTATTCGTCGTGATGATGTCCGCAGTGACCTGTGTTGTGGCAGCACTCGTGATTTGGATCATCTTTGTGCTCACAGTGTTCGTGGTCGCCGTGTTCGTGGCAATGTCCGTGACCGCAGCAATGTCCTTCGTGATGAACGTGGCCGTGTTCGATTTCCTCCTCCGAAGCGTCGCGGATAGTTTTTACAACTCCCTCAAAATAAAGGTCTTTACCAGCCATCGGGTGGTTGAAGTCCATCTTGATTTTATCAGTGCCAACCTCTTTGATAGTACCTTGTAGGTGGTTGCCGTGATTGTCTTGCATAGGAAGAGTGTTGCCCACTTCGAGATATTTTTCAGCAACAGCGGCAAAAGCGCTGCGAGGAATGCTTACAACCATTTGAGCATTGTATTCGCCATAACCCTCGGCAGGCGAAAGATGGAAAGCGTACTTGTCGCCTTCGGCAAGTCCGTCGAGATATGATTCAAACTTTTCGAGGAGCATACCGCGTCCAAAAAGGAACTCCAAAGGACGGTCGTCGGTTGCCTGATCTACCACAGGGCCTCCCTGCTCGGTTGTGAGCGAATATGTAATTGCTACAACTTTGTTTTTAGATATTTTCATCTTGATAAATTCGTTAAATTTCCGCCAAAATTATAAAAAAAACACCGTCAGAAAAAATTTTTTGCCAAAACGCCGATATTTTTTTGAATATACCCAAAAATTAGTACATTTGCACCGCAAAACGGCTGAGTAGTTCAATGGATAGAACGTCGGTTTCCTAAACCGTAAATTTGGGTTCGATTCCCAGCTCGGCTACTTTTTTAACCCGATTTTGGAGGAAGTTATTTCTACAAAATCGTTTTTTTTTATAAAAATGGAAACCAACGAAAACGCACCCAAATCATTCAAAATCAAAGATATATTTGTAGGCAAAACCGAAAATTCTGCCATTCAGATGGCTCGCAACGTTATTGTAGAAGCCACAAGGATAGGATTAAACCTATTTTTGCTGTGGTTGTCGTTTGATATTATTGCTGGCAAAGGCGAATATTTTGTTACGCTGTTTGGCAAAGAGACCAACATTATATTATCTGTTTGCACAGTTATAGCCTCAATGCTCTCAGGCATAGCTAATTACATTTTCAGCACAATATGGGTATTCCATAAACGTCAGAAAAACAACAATATAGGTCGTTTTATAGTTTTTACAATAATCGGCGCGTGCGGATTAGGTATCAACGTATTAATTACCAACCTATTAACCGACCAATATGGACTCCATTACCTCGTTAGCAATATTATCGCTCAGGCAGTGGC
>JAFPYT010000020.1 GCA_017394445.1 Bacteroidales bacterium
GGTCTTGCTTTTGCAGTTTCAGCACTTTGGTTCGTGTGCGTATAATCTCGATGGTAATGATAATAACGGCGGCAACCATTGCCAAAGCAAACCACCAGGTTTTGTAAAAATAAGCGTCTACTACTACCTCAATTTCAGTTGGTTGTGAAAATTCGTTGGCACCCGTGGCGCATTTTACCTGAAAAGTGTAAGTGCCCGACGGAATGTTGGTGTATCCTGCAAAACGGCGGCTGCTCGATACCGTTGTCCATTCGTCGGAAAAGCCAAGCAGACGGTATTGGTAAACCACCGATGTGGGCGACGAGTAGTTCATAGCCGAAAACTCTATGGTAAACGATTTGTTGCGTTCGTGCAGATTGATAGATGATTCAATGCCAATTTCTTTTTGGATAAAGCCACCGGGCTGCGGCGTTACGGGATTGTTGTCTACAAGTAGGTTGGTGAGCATAACGCTGCATTGCGGTGCGGTGTGCGAGCGGTCGGGATTGATTTCTACAAGACCTTGATTATTACCAAAATAAAGAATATCGGAATTTGATGTTTTGTAACATCCGTTCCAAAAAAACTGGTTGCTTGCCAATCCTTCTTGCTTGTAATACGAAGAAATTCTTCCCGAATTAGGAGAGTAGCAGCATAATCCGTTGTCAGTGGCAGCCCAAATGTGGTGCGCGTTGTCTTCGAGTATTTGGCAGACAATATTGTTTGAAAGTCCGTTGTCGGTGGTAATCTGAGTAGACGACGTTTGGTTGCCGTTTTTGGTAACTTTGATAAGTCCGTAGCCGTCGGTGCCAACATAAACCGAATGGTCGGAAGCCTGCATAAGAAAAGTTACCTTGTTGCGGTACTGCGAGTTGCGGTCGTTGGCATTAGGCGTCATCACCTTGTATTCAAAATCAGAGCGGTTTTTCTTAAACGATTCGAGGTTTATTTTGATAATGCCCTTGGTGCATCCTGCGAGCAGATAGCCGTCGTGGGTGATGGTGATGCCGATACAGCCGTTGATGCCAGTGTTGAGGCTGTCGGGCAGGGGAGGGGCAAAGTTCTCTTGGGCAAGGTCGTAAAACAAGAAACCGCGGGTGCAGCCAATCCAAACACCATTGTTGAGACTATCGTATTTGAGCGAACCCACAAAATCGATGGGAATTTTGGTAGAAGCTGGGGTTAGGTTTTTAACCACCTTTTGCTTTTCGGTGTCGAAAACCGAAATGCCGTTGCCCCACGTGCCAAGCCAAAGAATCTTTGGCGAAATTGGTTCGATGTACGATATTGAGTTGTGAGCCAATCCGTTGGCAGTGGTAATGTGCTTAAACGATTGCGACTCTTTTGCCTTAATGTTTAACCCACCCTCGATACATCCTGCGTATATATTGCCGTTTGGGTCGGCGTATACCGAGTTGACAGGTCCGCTTGAAATCGACCCTGCGTCCGACGGTATGTGCGTAAAGTTTTTAACACCAATCACAGGTTTGGTCATCATATTTATACCCGACGATTCGGTGCCTATCCATATTATTTTTCCATCGCAAAAAAGACAGTTGATAAAGTTGCTGTTGATGGTTTTGCCGGGAATGTTGTCTTGGTCGCACGAAATGCTGCTAAAACAGTCGTGCATCGAATCGTAAAAGTTGAGACCTTTGAGCGTGGCAACAAGCAGCTGACCGTTGTCGGCAATTTTTAGGTCGGAAACAAGGTTTTGAGTAATGGAAGTAGGGTCGGAATCGCTGTGGTGGTAAGTGCGCAGAGTTTGCGAAGTGGGATTGTAGCGGAAAAGACCGTCGTTGGTTCCCACCCAAAGTTCGTTTTCCTTTGCCACTATACACTTTATATTATTACACGGAAGATTTTGCAAGGCGGGGGCAAACACCTTGGCTGTGAGGTTGCTGTTGTCGTCGGCAATAAGTTTAAAAACAGTGTTGTCGATACCAGCAAGTATCTGACCATCATATTCATAGATAGCAGTGATAGGAATAGTAGCATTGTTTTGCGGATTGAGGCGGCTTATCGACGATATTGAGCCGTCGGAAGCAAAATCCGCCTTAAAAACCGACAAGCCAACTGCCGCATAGATACTTCCACGGCTATCTTTGGTAATCATATATGTGTGCTGATGAAGCAGATTGTCGGGATGGTTGGCAAACACCGTTTTGCTACATTCAGTTCCGTAGTCGAGGTCTATAATGTCGATACCGCCCTCGGAGGCTATCCACAGGCGGTGAAAATTGTCTTCCACACATTGATCGGCAAAATTGCTTTTGATAGGTACAGCGGTGCGTGTGTTGAAGATTTTAAAATCGTAACCGTCGTAACGCAAAAGTCCACCGCCGTAAGTAGAAATCCATATAAACCCACGCGAATCTTTGTAAATATCGTTGGCAAAATTGTTTGGCATACCGTTTTCGACAGTGAGATACGAAAACAGCGCGTCAGAGTAGGGATGGGGAGACTGAGCCGTCAAAGATGTGGCAGCACTGAGCAATATTGATAATATGATTAACAGATGTTTCAAATCAAATAAAATTATTTATTCCAATACCTCCATCTTCCAACCTCTAAACACTACCACAGCAGTATGGAGTTCCCATTTTTTGTTTGTGCATTTTTCGGCGATGCGGTGGTCGGTGATATAACGTTGCAATTGTGCCTTGGCATCGTTTTTTAATTGAGCCACAGTTTCGTCTGATGAGTTTTTTTTGCAATATTTTAATTCAATCATATAAGCGTGGCGTTTGTAGCCGAGGGGTTCAAGAAACATATCGGTAAAGCCGTGGTCTGCCTCCAATTCGGTAAAAGCAAGGAAACTTGAACTCTTGCAAAAATGCGACAAGAAAAATCCCTTTACAAAAAACTCACCCTGAGCGTCAAAATCACGAACCGAAGAATTATCTTCCATTACTGAGGCTATGTAGGATATAAACGGCTTGCAATCGCCTTTAAATACGAGCGTGTTCCAATGTCTACTCAAAATGTCAACATCGGTTCGCCAACCTATTATTTGGGTGTAGCATTTTTCTATGTACCTGCAATATTGCAGACGGACAGTTTCGTTTGGAACGACAAAACAAGGCACTCCATCTTCGTCTAAACCAAAACTCAAAAGTCCCACATAATAAAGGAGACTTTGCAAATTGTCTGACGTTGACAATTCTGCAATGGCAAATTCGGGATTCAGTTCAAAATATGCTTTGCCAGTGTTAACAATATCCATTATTATCCGCGACTTTTCGCCATAATCGTTTTCTATTTTCACCATTTTTTCCATCTTGAAAAAGTCGGTGGAGACATTTGGGTCTACGAGTTTTTCGGGGAGGCGGCCTTTTTGTGATTGATAGTTCATTACAAAATAAAGCACCATATCCGAATTAAAAACCCGTTCTTCGTCAATCATTCCCGACGAAAAACAGTAATTATCGTACACAGGCTTCATAATGTCGATAAGTTCATCAACAGAATGTTTGAAAACGCCAGTTTCATCGCGATAATATTCCAACATAGCACGAACCTCGCTTTCGGCAAATCCCATTGCAGCATTGAGATTGGCATCTATCGACATATTACGCGCGATATTAAAGCCGCTTGTAACATCGCTCAGGGTTAATGGCGACACACCTGATATAAGTATGCGCCCAATAAGAGCGTTGTTGGTAGAGGTCATATCCTTCAACACGTTAAAAAACAGGCGGAAAAATCCGTCGCCGTGAGTAAGGTCGCGGTAAGCATCCTCGTCGGTAGAAAAAAGAGTGTTGGCAAAGTTGTCGTACTCATCTATCATAATATAGATTTTGTACGGCGAATTTTCTGTTAGCGAAATCAGCCTTTCTAATGCCTTGTTGCTCACATCAGTAACCTCTTTCATATATTCGGCGGCGTTTTCGGGCAAAAACTGTTCGTAACGGCTTACAAATCGCCTGATGTTTTCGCAAACATTAAAATTAAACGAATCTTCTACATTTTCTTTGCGGCTGTCTACCGAGGCAAAACTGAATTTTAGAATCATATACTTTCCCTGATTGGGTGTGGTATGATTGTAAATATCCAATCCGCCGAAGTTTTGCTCGTAGTTGTCTTTTTCTAAAACGTCGTAATAGGCGGCTAACATATTCATAAACAAAGTTTTGCCAAACCTTCTCGGACGAAGGAACATAATATATTTGGCGGCGGTTTCAAAATAAGGTATAAACGCCGTTTTGTCAACGTAATACGAGTTTTCTTTGCGTATGGTAACGTAGTCGGTTTCGCCGTAAGGAATCAGTCGCATAGTTATTTGCTTTTATTTTTTGGCAAATATAATAAAAAAAACAATTGGTGGTATGAGGTGGTTTAAAAAACATTCCTTATCTTTGCGTATCGTATAATAAAAAAAATAATTCATAACCTTAATTGATAAAAAATGGAAAATTCAATCAAACTTTATAAAAAGTCAACAGGGGAGGGTAAGAGTAATATTATCTTTATTCTTTTACTCTCTATCCTTTTTTTAATGCCTACTCTTGGCGCAAAAGCACAAACCAAAGAACCCTACGTTGTGCTCAAAGACGGCATCGCCACATTCTACTACAATAGCAGCAACCCCGAAGGGGCGTTGCCGATACAATCGCAATTTCCCGATCCTAATTGGCCCAAAGATACCCGTAATTCTGTTACAAAGGTGGTATTTGATGTTTCGTTCAAAGATTATGAACCCACAAGTTGTGCTTATTGGTTCTTTTATTTAGGAAATCTTACCGAAATATCGGGGATTAAAGAGAATCTTAATACTGCGAATGTTACGACTATGGAGCGTATGTTTGAGGGTTGCAGCAGCCTTACCACCCTTGATTTAAGCAACTTTAATACTGCGAATGTTACGGATATGAGTTATATGTTCGACAATTGCAGCAGCCTTACCACCCTTGATGTAAGCAACTTTAATACAGCGAATGTTAAGAATATGGGTGGTATGTTCATCGAGTGCAACAGCCTAACTTCCCTTGATTTAAGCAACTTTAATACTGCGAATGTTACGGATATGGAAGATATGTTCTCCGCTTGCAGCAACCTTAATGCTATTTTTGTAGGTGATGATTGGTCTACCGCATCTGTTGTCGAGTCGTCAGGTATGTTTGACGTCTGCTCCAAACTATATGGCGGCAAGGGCACTGCATACAACGCTGACATTACCGATGCCACATATGCCAAAATCGATGGCGGCAAAGATGCTCCGGGCTATTTTACCAAATCGGGCGAACCTGCATTTACTACTCCCGTATCAGATATTTCTGGTAAAGAAATCGGTATAATAGTTTGGTCATTCAACTCCACCATCTACATCGAAAACGCCCCCGACACCAAATACACAATAATCGACTTAAACGGCAGAACCATAAAATCTGCCACCACAACATCTACCAAAGAAGAGGTCAATCTCCCCAAATCAGGCGTATTTGTTGTTGTAATCAACGGCAAATCGTTTAAAATCGCCTTATAACCCGTCTGGAAGACGGTATCTCTGTATCCCCGGACACCAAGCCGCTTGTCGGCGATGGTGTCCGGGGTTTTTGTGTGCCAACCGTGTCGCGTTGTTTTTGTGTGCAATCGTCCACCATTTCCGCCTCTTTGTCCACCCCTCTCACATCTCGGTGCGCTAATTTTGCCCATACTAATCACTAATACTGATATTATGGACAAAGTTAAAATTCTATTATTGGCTATTTCGGCGGCGGGGGGGTTGTCTTCGTGCGCTGAAAAGGGTTTTTCCCCTTCGCCATCGCCCAATCCCTGGGACGATGATTATTCTGCATTTATCCAAAATCCCGAAAAATGGGGCACTTACAATGTGCACGACCCCTGTGTGCGTAAATTTGGCGACACTTATTACGCCTATTCTACCGATGCGGTGTTTTTTGCTCCTCCAAAAGAGGGCGAAGAGCGCAAACCTATCAAGATGGGCAATATCCAAATGCGCAAGAGCAAAGATTTGGTTAATTGGGATTTTCTCGGATGGGCGTTTGATTCTATTCCGTCAGAAGCGTGGAATTATGTTTACCCTATCAGCGGCGACAAAACTTCGCGCGGACTCTGGGCTCCGTTTGTATATAATTATAAAGGTGTGTACCGTATGTACTACTGCCTTTCTACATTTGGTAAAAAGGTGTCGTACATTGGTTTGGCAGAATCGGCAAATCCCGAAGGACCTTGGCAACACAAAGGCTGCGTGGTAAAAACCGACGATAGTTCGGTAATGAACGCTATCGACCCAACAATTATCGAAGATGCTGAAAATCATCGTCTTTGGATGATTTACGGTTCGTTTTTCGGTGGAATTTTTGCTATGGAGCTTAATCCAGAAACGGGTTTTGCCCTTAACGATGGCGACCAAGGTCATCTTGTGGCTCATCGTGCTAATTATAAGCAAGATAATATGGAAGCTCCCGAGGTGGTTTATAATCCCGACACCAAAAAATATTACCTTTTTGTAAGCTACGGACCATTGGTAACTACTTATAACGTAAGGGTTTTGGTGGCAGACCATCCCGAAGGTCCTTACCAAGATTATTTTGGCACCGACCCACGCAACGAGGTGAATACATTGCCCATACTTACAGCACCTTACCGTTTTGAGAGCCATCCCGGTTGGGCAGGTTTGGCGCATTGCAGCGTGTTTAACGATGGCGAGGGCAACTATTATATTGCATCGCAGGGACGGCTTCAACCCGAAAATATGATGATGGACTTGCATATCCGCCGCCTGATGTTCAATGCCGACGGTTGGCCCTTGGTTTCGCCCCAACGTTATGCCGGAGAAAAGGATATTACCCTAAACGAGAGCGATTTGTATGGCGTTTGGGAGATTATTACAATCAAAGACAACGAGCAACACCGCACCGGAGCAGATGGTCAGGTAACCGATAACCACCTTTTGCCCGAGGAGACCAATGTGTCGAAAAAAATTGAGATTTTGAGCAGTAATATTCAAAATTTTAGCAATAATACATTCGATTTAGAGGTGGATAATAATAAAATCAAAGGTGTAAAAGTGTTTGCTGGACATGATTGGGAGCTGAAAACCAATACGTTAGTGTTCTCGGCAGTGGATTCGTGCGGTTTTTCGCTTTGGGGCAAAAAAGTAAAATAAAAACGTTAATCCACTTATTTGGGAAATATGTCCACCACCATTTGGCACTTTGCATCGTATCTTTACAACAGAAACAAATTACAATTTTTAGACTTAAATTTAGTAAATATGAAAAAGTTAGTTTTAATTCTTATGGGGCTTTTGCTTATGTCGCCGACATTTGCACAAAATGGAAGCCCGGTTACCGTAAAAGGTAAAGTAGTAGACGAAACCAATAGTCCTTTGATTGGTGCCACCGTTTCGGTAAAAGGCACAAGCAACGGCACTATCACCGACCTCGACGGAAATTTTGAATTTTCCGCCACATCCGACGCTGTTATCGTTTTCACTTATGTAAGCTACATTACACAAGAGATTAATGTAAACGGCAATGGCGACCTCGGAACTATTGTAATGGAAGAGGATTCCAAATCCCTTGAACAAGTGGTTGTTATCGGTTATGGAACTCAGAAAAAAGTAGACCTCACCGGTTCTGTTGCCATTGTTGACGCCGACGAAATGAAAAAGGTGTCGAAATCAAACATCTCGTCGATGCTCGAAGGCAAAGTGGCAGGCGTGCAGATTACATCCGACGGTCAGCCCGGTGCCGACCCGAATGTACGTATCCGCGGTATCGGTTCGTTTGGCAGCACCGCACCTTTATATGTAATAGACGGTGTGCCGATGGGAACATCTATCCGCGATTTTTCGCCAAACGACATTGCCACTATCCAAATTCTTAAAGACGCATCCGCAGCGGCCATCTACGGTAGCCGTGCTGCCAACGGCGTGGTAATTATCACCACCAAGCAGGGCAAGCAGAATCAGCCTTTGAGAGTTGATTACAGCGGTTATTTCGGTTTCGACAAGGTTTACAAACCTGTTTACGATGTAATGGATACCGAAGCATTTACTTGGTATATTCATCAGGCTACCGAAAATGCAGGCACTCCGCTTACCAATATGCAAGGTTACGACCCCAATTCTGAACATTATTTTCTTAAACCCGAAAACTACCGCAACACCGATTGGTTTGAAGCTGTTTTCAAAACTGGTACACGCCAAAACCACAATGTTAATCTTTCGGGTGGTTCTGATAAGTCTACTTATAATATCGGTCTCGACTTTTTTGATCAAAAAGGTGTGGTAGAAGGTTCAGGACCAAACTATAAACGTTACACCGTGCGTGTTAACAATACAATGGACGTTAAGTTTATCAAACTCAAAACCGGCATTGTTTATTCTCATTCCGACCAGAATAATATGTTTATGTCAAACGGCAACGAGTATATCCAAGGCCTGAGCGCCGACCAAGGCAACCTTATGTCCTCGATTCTTACAATGCAACCCACAATTCCCGCTCTCGATGGTTCTACATGGGTTTTAGACGGTATTTATCCTGGCGCATCTGCATTCCCTTACGATGCATACGGATACGGTGTTTATGATGCTAAGCTCAACGGCGAAATTGCACAGTCTAACCCGCTTGTACTAAATAATATAATCGACCGTACTTATCAGGTAGACCGTATCGTGGGTACTGCAAGCGCTAATGTCGACCTTTTTGGAATGTTTGGAAAAAGATTTGATAATCACAAACTTTCGTATAATATCAACCTCTCTTACAGCAAAACATACGCTAAGGATTTTGTTTGGATTCCCACATGGTTTCAATCCGACAAAATCAAACACACCGCCGCCGACGCTCGTCTCGACCAAGGCTACCGTCAGTATACCGACGCACTTATCGAAAATACCATCAACTACGAAGGCACATTTGGCGAAAAGAACCACTTGAACATTGTTGTTGGTCAAACCTACGAATCAGAATTCTACCATAATCTTGCAGCTTGGGGTTACGATTTTTCTACTCCTATATACCTTCAAATTAATAATGCTGCCGAACGCGATGCATCATCTTACGAAGACGAACACACCCTTGCATCTTACATCGGACGTTTAACCTACGATTTTGATAGCAAATACCTCTTGCAAGCCACTGTTCGCCGCGACGGTAGCTCACGCCTTTCGAGCGACGACCGTTGGGGTTGGTTCCCCTCTGTTTCGCTTGGTTGGAGATTAGACCGCGAGGATTTCTTCCCTGTTAGCGACCAAATTGTAAACCTTCTCAAATTCCGTGGCAGCTACGGTATTCTTGGTAACGAAAATATCGGCAACTACCGTTATATGGAAACTATGAACCGCAACAATTTTGCATATTCTTTTGGCGGCAACATTGTTTACGGCTCGGCTGTATCTTCGTTTGTTAACACTCAGATTGCTTGGGAAAAGAAAAAATCTACCAGCGTAGGTTTCGACCTCGGAATGTTTGGCAATCAGTTTGAGTTTACTTTTGAATGGTACAAAAATGTTTCGTCAGATCTTCTCTACGAAGTTCCTGTGCCCGTTTCTGCAGGCGTAAGCAATACCACTGTAACAATGAACGCTGCCGAAATGGAAAACTCAGGCTTTGAATGGAGCGCAGCTTATCACAACAGCAAACACCAAATCAAATACGACATTACTGTCAACGCCTCTACTCTTAAAAACAAAGTAGTTTCGCTTGGCTTTGGTCAGGGCGACTATCTCACTGGCGACTATATGACAAACATCGGTGAAGAACTTGGTCGTTTTTACGGTTACAAATATCTCGGACTTATCGAGAGCCAAGAGCAGCTCGACGCTTGGAACGCTTACGCCGTAGAAAAAGGCAAAGCCGAATATCAAAAAGGAGCCCGCGTTGGTGACTGCCTCTACGAGGATATTAACCAAGACGGCGAAATCACCGATGCCGACCGCGATATTTTGGAATCTGGTATGCCCAAACTCAGCTTTGGTATCAGCGCAAGAGCAGAATGGAAGGGCATCGACCTTTCGGTTTCTACATTTGGCGCACTCGGCTATCACGTTACCGACCATATCTACAACCAGCTTACAAGTTGCTACGGCGTAGGCAACAAAGATCCAAAAGTAATGAGCGACGGATATCCAAATGTGTATTACTCGGCTTCTGAGGCTGGACACACTCCCTACGCTTGGAACGACCTTTTCAGCGAGCGCAAAATTCAAAACGCTGATTATTGGAAAATTGCCAACATCGAACTCGGCTACAACTTCAACGACGATTGGTTTAAGGGTGTTGTAACTAACGTTAGAGCTTACGTTTCGGGACAAAACTGTTTTACATTCAGCCACTACAAAGGTTACAATATCGACTATGCTCCCGGCACATTTACTCCCGGCTTAAACTACTGTTCGTTCCCCACTCCGCGTACTATAATGTTCGGCTTACAATGTTCTTTCTAAACGTTTAACATCTTTAAAATTAGGTTATTATGAAAATTAAAAATATAGCGTTGGCCGGACTTATAGCACTTACCGGCATAACATCTTGCGAGGACAATCTCGACCTCGTAAACCCAAATCAGCAGACAACATCTGATTTTGGTACAAAACCATCCGATTTGGAAGAAATCGTAATCGCATGTTACAACCGAATCCGTATCGAGGGTACTTACGCTCGTGTGGGCTACCTTTTGGATGTGGTTGCAGGCGACGAAGTAAACTCTTATTCTGACAACGATTGGTGGAGACCATACGATTATCTTAACGCATCGCAGGTGGTTACCAACGATGATAGTCCTCTCCACTGGATTTTCCGCGATTTTTATTACACCATCAACACTTGCAATCAGTTGTTGTTTTATGTAGAAAATTCAGGTCTCGACCCAAATAGCAAAGAGTATAAGCGTGCCAAAGGTCAAGGATTGTTTATCCGCGCTATTTCGTACTACGAACTTGCATGCTATTATCAGAACATTCCGCTCATTACCGACTATAATGCCGTATCTATCAACGACCTTATGGCATCTACCAACACTCAGGATGAGATTTTTGACCAAGTGGAAAAAGACCTCAAAGAGGCTATGGAACTTCTTCCTTCGCGAGATGAAGGTGGCGAATGGGCAAGCGGACGTGCCACTTGCGGCGCTGCTGCTGGATACTACGCTCGTACATTGATGTTCCGTCACAAATATGCCGATGCTCTCGTGGTTCTCAAAGATATTATCAACGGTAAATATGGTCATTACCAACTCAACGCCGATTATGGCGACAACTTCCGCTCTACTGTTGAAAATACAGCCGAAAGCCTTTGGGAGGTGCAATTCCTCGACTACGGCGTGGGTGGATCGGATATGGAGTGGACTGCAGCCAACAACTCTAAGTCGTCTACCCAAGGTCAGGCTCTCGAAACTGTATTTGGCAATGGCAACATTCTTGGCTGGAACGACCTCGCCGCTACTCCTTGGCTCTATCAAACATTCAAGAGCCAGACTACCAAAAATGGAACTGTTGATCCTCGCCTTTATTGGACTTTGATTTCTTACGAAGATGATTACAACTCTATGGATGGTTTTGATAACAAGGCTTTTACTGTTGAGTACACCAAACACGTTACCACTGGCACACGCAAGGGGATTTCGGTAGCCAAACACACCACAGCTCGCGAAAACATTTATGCACAGGTGGCTGCCGCAGGTCTTTCGTGCGGTGTAAATATCCGCTTGATGCGTTACTCCGACGTATTGCTCCGCGCTGCTGAATGCGAAAACGAACTAAGAGGACCTAATGCACAGGCTATTGATTGGATTAATCAGGTTCGCTCTCGTGCAGGTCTTGAAAATTTAAAAGCTGAGGATTTTGCTAATGCCGACGCACTCTTTGAGCAGATTGCCAATGTAGAACGTCCCACTGAATTTGGCTGCGAACACGGACGTATGCAAGATATTATCCGCTGGGGATGGCTCTACAACGAGGGTCGCAAGGCTCAGCTTCGCAAACACGGTTGCACATATTGGAACGACGATGCAAAAGTTGGCGTTCTTCCCGATTCTCCCGACTCTGCCGATGACGACCCGTTTTCTCACTGGGCACCCGGACACGAGTATCTGCCTATCACTACATTCATTATGAATACAAACTCTAACCTCAAAGGCAACTCAGCCAACCGTGGCGAGGAAGCCGCTCATAATTTAAGCGTTCATCCTATTGTCAAAGGAATAGGTGTTCA
>JAFPYT010000181.1 GCA_017394445.1 Bacteroidales bacterium
TCGGCAACGCAAAGGCGCATATTGAGTTTTGCAGCGTCGGGGTTGCGGTCGGGATTATGGTCAATAAAAAGAAAAAACGCCTTCATAATGCGCCCGTAGTCCTTTTCGCGCTGATTATGAGCATATTTGACAACGGTATCAAGCAACGGCATAGCCGCCTTGCAATCAAGATTGTTAGTATTGTAACTAAGATTCACAGACGCAAGCATATATTTCAACTCACTGTTGTCCAACGATTTAATGATAGTTTCAGCCTGTTTGAGACAATATATGCCATCATTGTGCCGAGCGGAGATGTAGAGTTTGAGACTTTTTAACAGCAACGAATATGCAAGTTTCTCATAATCAGAGCTTTTGATGTAATAATCAATCAAACTATTTATGCGCAAAGTGTCGGCAAAAGATTTAATCGCAAAAACATTGTCGTCGGTGTTGTAATAATCAAAATATTCGTTCAAAAAGTCGCAGAACATACTGTCGGCGTGCGACATCGGCGGACGGATTTCGGACTTATGATTTTTGAAATATTCCTGCGCCATCTTGTACTCGCCATCGTTTATCAGCCCGTAAACCTTATCAAAAATCGGTTTGTTTACAGACTGTTGAGTGCAAGCGGCAAGAAGAAGCGTTGCGACAAAAAATGTGATAAGTGATGACAGTATGCGGTCTGCGGTAATCATTTGGCATTGATTATTTGGTGCAAAAATAATAATTTTTTGTGGAAAGGGAAATTATAACAAGGTAGGTATTGCATTGGGAATTCGACAAAATTGCAAAATTAGTATGCGACAGCAAACCACAGACACGATTGTTGATTTATAATAAATGTTGGTTCGAGGCGGATACTATCCGCCCCGACCACAAAGTATTTTTCCGATTTCGTTAAGCGCCATAAACCTATAACGCTGCGACGTAACAGGTATCGGTGTGTATAACAAATGTTTTGTGTCGGCCTTTTTACGAAGTGTTTTCTCTGTTGCTTGTTGTATGGGTTTTGCCAAAAAGGTTTGTTCTGCGGGCTCCAAAAGTAATAGTTTGCCGTTGGAACAAGCCTCAAAGTAAGCACCACCAGGTTTAAAGTATTTTTCGTGTGGCGAACCTTGTTTTGGGAAACCGTCGTTAAGCAATACAACCAATGGAAAGCCTTGTTCGCGAATTGTTCGGGCAATCAATTGCTCTCCTTTACTGATGGCTGCGGTATAGGTTACAACACCATAACGTGCTAAGTCTAATGCTGTTTGCAGTTGACTTTGCACTTGTTCAGCGGTTGAATTACGAGATACTTCTATCAATTGACGGTCGGGCCATTCAAGTAGAAAATGGTTGCCTAACGATGTAAATATCAGACCATAAACCTCTGTTTGACGATGCAAACGGAATAGTTCGGGATTTTGTTTGCGTTGCCAAGCACGTTCAGCATTGGCTTTTACATATTTTATCATTGCATCCAACTGCCCTTTGTGACACAGGGTTCTGAAAAATGGCGGTGCGTCATAAATGTTGTCTATTATACCCATTTTTCGTGCCACGGATTTGCAGCCCTGCATATAGCCACGCACAACCTCCTTGATGCTGCGGCGCATTGTACGGGTAACGTGAAGAACAATGTGATAATGGTCGGGCATTACCTTGGCGGCGAGGATTTTAATTTCTGGATTCATTTCAATCATCGTTTTTTGTAGGTTGATATGAGCCTCGCCGATTGGTGTTCTTTTTACGTATGCTTTTATGCCACTGTGACAAAGCACACCAAACAATGGATTGCGGTCTTTGGCAACCATTGTAACGTGAACAATGCACGGCTTTCGCCATGCTCCGGGTTCTTGCCATTCAAAGGGTTCTGTGGGCATAATTAATTGGTTTGGGCGGATGGTATCCGCCTTTAACTAACATTTTTTCAAACACAAAGGTATATATATTATTCGTTTTTTACAAAAATAAAGTGTTATTCAAAAACAATCAGGGGACAAAACTGTCCCCGATTATATTACATTATTTCATCCAATATGTTAGTTTTTATTTCGCGGCGGTTGCCCAAGGCTTTTTTTGTTCATTGTTCGTGTTTTTAGTTTGTACTACGTAGCAAAGTTACAAATAAAACTGCATAGACGAAAGAATTTGCTATAAAAAAAATCGAGATTGCGCCATAATATAATTGTAATCCATCAATTTTTACGCAAATACTATTATTTATTCAATACTCTGATTCTCACCATGTAACAAAACGGCAACGCTGTTAAACTTTTCGCATCAAAATCACTTTATATCGCTAATTATCAATTGTTTACACTGCAACATAGGCAAAAAATTTATTTGGAGGCAAGATGTTTTGGTTGTTATCTTTGCTGACAGAAATTCAAACCACTAAATCTGTAAAAAAATGAAAACATTCAAATCATTTGCAATGGCACTTGTATGTGCTTTGGCGTTGGGGTCTTGCTCGCAGGCTCAGCAACAGCCGCAGACTATCGGCGAGAGGGTTGACAAGTATTTTGCCGAAAACCCCGACAAGTTTATGGGCTCGATTGAGATTCAGGAAAACGGCAAGACGGTCTATCAGAA
>JAFPYT010000182.1 GCA_017394445.1 Bacteroidales bacterium
GCCGTAAAAGTGGATTTGAAGGTTGACAGCAAAGGCACAAGCAAAATTATATTCAACCTCAAAACTCCCGAAGACTACAACAAGATTGTAGACCTTTTGAACAAAGTGGAAATATAACCTCCGAAATGATTAAGAGAGTCACACTGATAATATTAACCGTTTTGATGTCGCTTTCGATTGCCAACGCGCAGAAAGACAGCACCAAGCATCACCGCAAGCACAAAGAGAAGACCGAAGTAACCGCCACGGGCGACGACAGCGAAATACGTGTGGCAACCGAGGGAAGCGACGACTTTGTGCCTATCGACGATGCCGACTTGCTAATCGACACAGTTGGTCCTATTACCAAAAATCCAAAACTCGCAGGATGGTTGTCGTTTGCCGTTCCGGGCTTAGGACAAATCTACAACGGTCAATATTGGAAAGTGCCTCTGATATATGGAGCAGCGGGTACATTGCTCTATGTATCACAGTTTTACAACACTCGATACAAGCAGATGGTAAACGAAGAGCATTGGTATCTCCATTCGATAGGCAAAGACACCGCGTGGACAGGAATCCGCCTCACCAACCTCCAAAACGAAGCCGACATTGTGTATTATATGCGCAAATATCGCCGTTACAGAGACTTGTGTTACGTAGTTTTGATGCTCACCTACTTTATGAACATTTTCGATGCTGTTGTAGATGCTCATCTCTACGACTTCAACATTTCCGACGACCTTTCGCTACGCATTGAACCATACGCCTCTAACCCGATTGTGGGTCTTAGGCAGCAGCCTACGTTTGGCGCAAGGTTTGTACTTAGGTTTTAGAATTTAATCAACAGATAACTTGTTTAGAATAATATGCGAAAAATAATCCTCTCACTCTCAGTAATTTGCGGAATAGCCGCAACTGCATCGGCGCAAGTTGATTCGGTTTTCTTTAACGGCAACAACGGTTTTTCCGACTCCACTGCCAATACTCAGGGAATGGACGAGCAGACGCTCGTAAGCGAAAGCATCGACAGCCTTTTTGCTCTCTATTACATCAAAAACACCATCAATTCTAAAGAGATGGCAGAAGAGGTGGCTCACGCTGGCGGACCTGTATTCTATTCAGACTCAATCTATTCCGAAGGTCTGTCGAAAATCCCGACAACATTCCCACTCGTTTACAACCAAGACGTTAAAAGATGGATTGAGATGTACATCCGTCGTGGCAAATACCTGATTCCCTCATTGTTAGGATTAAGCCAATACTATTTCCCGATGATTGAGCCGGTATTAGACCAATACAATATTCCATTGGAACTCAAATACTTAACCATAGTAGAATCGGCACTCAATCCACGTGCAGTATCTCGCACAGGCGCAACCGGTCTTTGGCAATTTATGTACGGCACTGGCAAAATGTACGACCTTGAAGTTACCACCCTCGTTGACGAACGCCGCGACCCTGCAAAAGAGACTGTGGCAGCAGCACAATTCTTGCGCGACCTTTACAACATCTACGGCGACTGGGCTCTTGTGATTGCAGCCTACAACTGCGGACCTGGCAACGTAAACCGCGCTATCAAACGCTCTGGCGGTCGCACCAACTTTTGGGAAATTTACCAATACCTTCCAAAAGAGACAAGAGGATACGTTCCTGCGTTTATAAGTGTCAACTACATAATGACTTATTACAAAGAACACGGCTACACACCTGTAAAAGTAGAAATGCCAAGTTTTCACGATACTGTGATGGTTAACAACAAATTACACTTTGGTCAGGTAGAAGGTATGCTCGGTATTCCTATCGAACAACTTCGCGAACTTAACCCTCAGTATAAGAAAGACATAATCCCCGGCAACATCAAACCCGCACCATTGCGCCTTCCCGAAGATTATGCCACCAAATTTGTAGAGCAAGAAAAAGAGATTTACGCCTACAAAGATTCAGTTTTCTTTGCACCGAGCGTCAACTACGAGCAAATCAGCCATTCGGCATACGTTCCATCGTCGCGCAATAACTACCACTACGAAGCTGAACCCTGCGATCCTTCTGTTCCCGCTGGTTCGTCTAAACTGATTTACACAGTTAAATCGGGCGACACATTCGGTTTTATTGCCAACTGGTACGATGTAAAACTTGCAAAACTAAAATGCTGGAACAATATTTCGAGCAACAAACTCTCTATTGGACAGAAACTTACAGTTTACGTTCCCACAAAAAAACTCAACACTTACAAAAACGTTGACAATATGACCTTTGCGCAAAAACAGGCAATGAGCAGCAACAACATCGTATCGCAAAGCGCATCCAACGGCAAACCGCTCGACAAAAATTACGAATATTATACCATCCGCAAAGGCGACAACCTCTCAACCATAGCATCGCGTTACCCCGGCATCTCCGACAAAGACATTATGCAAATCAACGGATTTACCGCCAACGACGTGCGCCGCTTGCAGATTGGTCAGATTATAAAAATCAGAAAAAAATAATAGTTTTACAATAGTAAACACCTATTTATAAAATAATTACAAGGCGGCTGGCGCAAAAGCGGTCGCCTTTTTTTAAATAAAACCAATACTCAAAGATGAAACCGTTCTCGATACTTGCTTTCTTTGTTGCCATAATGGCGTCGTTATTGGTAATAATGCTGATATTTCCAAAAGAAGGAATATCCTTAACCAACGACATATCAATGAATTTTCCAACCTTTACCGATTGGATGGCAGAAACCAAAAGTCGTCCAGACTCGGTAAAAACCATTTTAGACAACATAGAGATACCCACCGACGACGAGGACGATACTGCATTTGTAAACATTCAGGTAGACACAATTCAAAACGCTGACGCAGACACAGTTGCCAACCAATACAGCGAATATGTGCCGCGTCCGATTGCTATCGACAGCATTCATCAGCCGTTGGAACTTCCTCCAAGCGGCGTGGCTTGCTTAGAAAATATTTTTGGCGCACTTGCCGACGCTGAGCAGTTGCAATCTATGGTAAGAATTTTGCATTATGGTGATTCTCAGATAGAAACCGACCGTATAACAGGCTATATGCGCTCAAAATTGCAGGCACAGTTTGGTGGTTCGGGCCCTGGATTAGTTCCTGCAAAATCGCCATACGACTATAAATCGCCCATACACGTGGTAAACAGCGGCGAATGGCGACGCTACACAGTTTTTCCAAAAATCGACACCACCATAACTCACTATCGCTATGGAGTTTTGGCATCGTTTTCGATGTTTGCGCCCCCGCCCGCACCCGAAAAACCCACCGAGCCCGACACCACTGTTTCGCTGATTGGCGACAGCCTAATGCAAGCAATTTTTCACCCCGAACCGCCAAAGGTTAAAGAAATTCACAAAGGAAGCATAAACTTTGAATTTACGTCAATTACAAAAGCCAACATCAAGAATATCAAACAGATACGGATGTTTTACGGCAACTGCAAAGAATCGTTTGCTGTAACGGTGCGCAACGGCGAAACTGTGCTTTATCAAGACAGCGTGGCTCCATCGTCGTATTATTCGATAAAAAAATGGACAATCTCAGAACCGTTGCAAGATTTGGCAATGGATTTTTCGGGAACAGAAAGTCCTGAAATATACGCATTTGCAATGGACGGAAACGGCGGCGTGGCTTGCGACAATATACCGTTGCGAGGATGTTCGGGAACGATATTCACCAAAATGAACTCGCAAATGCTGCAAAAAATGTACAACGACCTTCACGTTAAGTGCGTTATACTGCAATTTGGCGGCAACTCGATTCCCGTATTAAAACCCGAAACGGTAAAAAATTACGTTGGTTCGCTAATGTCGCAAGTTAGATTAATCCGCAAAATCTGCCCCGAAATGTCAATCATTATCGTTGGACCTGCCGATATGAGCACAAAGGTGATGGACGAATACCAATCGTACGAAATTATCCCCGAACTTGTGGAGGCAATGCGTCAAGCCGCCTTTGCCAACAACTGCGCATTTTGGGATATGTACAGCGCAATGGGCGGATGGAACTCAATGCCCGACTGGGTTTTTCACGAACCACCGCTCGGCGAAAAAGACTTTACACACTTTTCGGTGCAAGGCGCAAACGTCATTGCCAAAATGTTTTACAATGCCCTCATAGGATGCTACAATCAATATATCAGAAAACGCAAGTAAAAATGAAAACCGCCAAACTATTCTTTTCAACCTTAGCAACAGCATTATCATTAACCGCCGCCGCACAAGATTATCCATACGATGTAACTCAGTATCCATTTGTGCGTTACGACCTCAACAAGATACATTTTTCAAAAGATTCTACGGGCTTTAACCGCATATATCAAAAATTAGACACGCTAATAAAGTTCGGCAAAGGCAAACTCACTGTGGTTCAGTTAGGTGCATCGCATACACAAGCCGACGTATTCTCCAATCAAGTGCGCTACCGCTTGCAAACATTCCACCCCGGACTTGTGGGAGCAAGAGGATTTGTGTTCCCCTACCGAATGACAAAATCAAACAACCCGTCGAACTACTCGGTAGAGTATTCGGGATTTTGGACAACCTGCCGCAACATCGAGTATAAGAAAAACGACATTCTCGGTCTCGGAGGCGTTTCAGCCACCACGCTCACACCAAACGCCACATTAAAAGTGGTAATGAACCCAAAAAATCCTATCCGCTACGACTGCAACCGTGTTTTGGTATTTACCGAACCTGCATCGTCGAACCTATTTGATATAGTTCCCGACGCTTGTATGGGCTCTTACACCGTTAGCAGAGACTTTGAAAAAGGCATAATCGACTTCCAATTCGACCGCTATTCGGTAGACCCCAGTTTCCATCTCGCCAAAACCGACTCCACGCAAAATCACTTTACATTTTATGGAATGTCGCTCGAAAACGACAATCCTGGCATCACATACCACGCCATCGGCATCAACGGCGCAAGAATACCATCGTGGACACGCTGTTCGTATTTTAGCCGTCAACTCACAGCTCTAAATCCCGACCTTGTGGTTATCTACTTAGGCGTAAACGACGGAAACACAACACATTTTACCCAAGACGGATATTACAGCACCTACGTTTCGCTTTTGGAAGACATTCGCAGCCACAACCCAAATGTACAGTTTATATTAATTGTTCCCAACGACTATTTCCTATTACGCAGGCATCCAAATCCCAACGTTCAGTTAGAACAAAACGCTATAAAGCAGTTAGTTAACAGATACAATTGCGCAATGTTCAGTATTTACGACGTAATGGGCGGACTTGGATCGTGCCTTACTTGGATGCGCTACGGACTGATAGCAAGCGACAAAGTGCACTTTACAGTTGCAGGCTACACATTCACCGGCAACCTGTTTTTCAACGCATTTTTACGCACATACGACAATTATTTAGAAAAAAATTAAAGCCGTTTTTACTTTTTAAAAATCAAATTATTAAATTTGCGCAGAAAACACATCAATACTAATGGATTGGTCTCTTTTTGACATACCGTCGCTCTTAGTTTTCGACCCAAAAAGGCCGCTGCTATTTACGCAGTTTTATTTTTGGGGCTTCTTTGTAATTGTTATGGCTATTTACGCCCTCATTTACAAGAAGAAAGCAATAAGAAACATATACCTATTTGCCGCATCGGTGTTCTTTTATTACAAAACCGGCGGCACATACGTGGTTTTGCTTATATTTACCATACTATCAATATTTTACATCACCAAATGGATGCACCGAAAACCCGACGGCGTGGCAAAAAAAGTAATTCTTGCCATTGGTGTGGTAGTAAATTTGCTTATACTTTTTTATTTTAAATACACCGAATTTATATTAAACTCGGTAAACGATATTTTTAGCACCAATTTCACTATTACAAACTATTACTCCATAATGCTCAATTGGTTTGGAAGTTTAACCATAGTGCAAAACAACCTTTGGCTACCGATTTTAGTAACTGCTCTATCGGTTATAATACTTATAAAAAAATGTTTTATTGGCGAAAATGCCTCACTCACCAACCGTGCCGCGCTAATATTTATAGGATTAAACCTCGCCAATTGGCTTTTGTTCTTATTTTCAGGCGAAATCGTTACCGCAATAGGCTTTAACTCCGAAAACATATACAGAATTTTCTTCGGTGAAAATTTCGTAACCGACAAGATTATCCTCCCAGTAGGTATATCATTCTTTACATTCCAATCTATAAGTTACTGCGTAGACGTTTACCGCAAAAAAATCGAACCTGTGTCAAGCGTTTTAGACTTTGGATTCTACGTTTCGTTTTTCCCGCAATTGGTTGCAGGACCTATCGTGAGGGCATCAGAATTTATACCACAGATTTACAACGATTATTCGGTAAGCAAACGAGAGTTTGGTCTTGCTATATTTATGATACTCAAAGGATTAGTAAAAAAAGTATTCATCTCCGACTATATATCCATCAACTTTATCGACCGTGTGTTCGACTCGCCAATGAAATACTCAGGTTATGAGACACTTATGTCGCTTTATGGTTACAGTATGCAGGTTTATGCCGATTTTAGCGGCTACACCGACATTGCTATCGGACTTGCACTCTTGATGGGATTCAAACTGTCGATGAACTTCAATTCGCCATACAAAGCCAAAAGCACGGCAGAGTTTTGGCGCAGATGGCACATTTCGCTATCCACCTGGCTCAAAGACTATTTGTATATACCTATCGGCGGCAATCGTAACGGCTCGTTCGGTGGCTATGTATGTTGGATTGTGATAATTACAGTTTGGGTAATGCTTTCGGGCAGCACCATTTTGGCAATTATACTTTACGGTTCGTTTGCCATATTGATGACCGTGGCACACTTTTTCCCAAATTTCAAACTCACACTCGTTACCTCTATGAACAACCTGATAACTATGTTGTTAGGCGGACTTTGGCACGGATCGAGTTGGATGTTTGTAATCTGGGGCGGCTACAACGGCATCGGTCTTGTGGTCTACAAACTTTGGAAAAAAGAGACACAGTTTCTTCGCTGGATAATTCTTGCAGTGCTAAACGCTGCTGCAGCCATCACTTATTTCAACGGAGTATGGAGCAATCCTAACGGCGTAAAACTCTGGATAATAGCCAACTGCGTGTGGTTTTTCTGCTATCTTATTTGGAAAGTAAAACTTGCCAACGCCAATGCTTTCGGAGTAATTAAATCCGTATTGGCACTATTGCTAATAGCACTCTTTGTAATGTGCGCCACTGTGATTTCGGGCTATTGGTTTACCGAGCACCGCTACACATTCTGGATAGGATTCACGGTGATGGCAGCACTGGTATTCTACTATGCCCGCCTCAAAGCCCTACCCTATTGCGAAGAACGTCCCGTAAAAGACGACTCTAAAATCGACAAGGTAAAGATAAAAATCAACCAATATCCTGAAAACAAATACATTACGGCTGGTGTTTGGGGCAATTTTGTGCTGTCGTCGGCATTCTGTTTCAACGGCTACACCTCCGCCCCGTTCATCATTTGGATAATGGCGTCGTCAATAATACTTGCAGGATACCTATTTATGATAGTGCGTCCGCAAATCAAAGAGCCAAGCAAATACATAGCCTATTTTTGGGGTATATTCCTCACATTCAACTTTATAACCTTCACTCGAATCTGGTTCCGCGCTCAGGACATCGAAACCACAGGCTATATGCTCGAACGCCTGCTCAACGGCTGGGGCGACATCAGCCTAATTCCGCAAATGACAATGGCATACAAAAAAGTGTTTGTGGTGATGGCCTTTGGATTTATAATCCATTGGTTGTCAGTTCCTTTTAAAGATAAATACACCGACTGGTTTATCAATACTCCCACTTGGGTAAAAGTGCTGATATGCGTAGCGGCAGTATTCATTCTTTATCAAGTAAAAGCATCTGATTTACAACCTTTTATATATTTCCAATTCTAACGTACAAATTATGGCAAAGACAAAAAACAATCCCGCACCTGCAAAAACCGAAACCGTTCCCACTGCAAAAGAGGGAGGTTTATCCACAAAAGCAATAATCGCATTATCAATAGCCGGATTATTTATAGTGGCGTTGGTAAGCCTGTTTTTTATATTTGGCAGGGTAAGAGTGGTAGACAACTCGATGGAAAACTCAGTATCTACAGGTACTACTCTGTGGCTCAACAAGATATCCACCCCCGACTACAACGATATAGTAGCATACCATCATCCCGAAACCGACAGCGTGGTGGCATCTGCTCGCGAAAAAAACTATTACAAAATGTGCCGAATGTATGGCGAATCGTGGGTTAGCAAGGCAGAATTGGTAAAACAAGACTTGCATAAACGTCCGATTTACATATCTCGCTGCGTGGCATTACCTGGCGACATTGTGGAAATTCGCGACAACCATCTGATTGTCAACAAAAAAGAAACTCCTCAATTAAAAACAAATAAAAATCTCTATTATGTTGTTACCGAAGGACTTATAAATCCAGCAGTATTAGATTCTCTCGGTCTTACACCTGCCGACATCGATGGCGAAACCGATTATGCCGAAGATTTTTTGAATGTTTACCGTCAAAAAACCAAAATATACTCAGCCATAAAGATTTACAGTCTTACAGGCGAAGCAGCGCAAAAACTCTCAAAATTGTCGGTTATAAAAAAAATAGAACCAGTATGCCTACCCAAAAAGCATTTTGAGCCAACAGTTTTCCCGTATTTGAAAGACGATGGATGGAACGAATCAAATTTTGGTCCGCTGATTGTTCCCAAAGAAGACAAAATTATCAAGTTTTCTAACATTCAGGTAGCCAAATACTATCGCCGCGTTATCGAAACATACGAAGGCAACAAAATGGAAATAAAGGGCAACAAAGTATTTATCAACGGCAAAGAGGCAACAGCATACCGCTTTACGCAAAACTACTACTTTGTAATCAACGACAACCGCGCCAACAAAAACGATTCAAGATTTTTTGGATTGCTCCCCGAAAAGCACGTTGTAGGCATTGTTTTTTAACACAAAACAACCATACTAAATACCGTAACGCTCAACCATATCTTTGGCTGCGCCCATAGCTGCATCCATATTGTAATATTCCCAATCGGTGAAACGCCCTGTCATATAGAAATTTAACCCGGCAAGTGCGTCTTTCAAACCTGAAATCATAGCACGAGTGTTGCCGCTCTGAATGGGATATGTATATTTGGTGTATTCATGGGTGATATAATGCGGATTAAGCGGCATACGGCTGAGGTTGGCAAGTATCTCATCTTGCGATACATAGTCGGTAAACTCAACTGTTGCCGAAAGGCGTTTCATCCTATTGTTGGTAGACGAAAAATTACCTGTGCAAATAATACGGTGAGCAAGATACTTGTCGCTCGGCAGGTAAATCCACGAATATGGATTACGGTCTATTTCGCAAAAAACAGATGTTGTTCCATGCCAATCTAACTGTTCGATATCATTAGCAAATGGTTCTATCTCTTTAATTTTTAACACATTACAAATATCTTTGATATTACCGCAAAAAACTACAACGTCGAAATCCTCGCCATTGATTTTCCAACCTTTTTTGGTGCGCTCGATCAAAGAGACATCTGTATTGTATTGAATATCTGCATTTTCTGCCAACTTGTCGGCAAGATATTGCGAACCACCCTCGCGTTCGTACCAAAATTTGTCGTGTACAAAATCGTTTTCTCTGATATGGTTAAAATTATTGTAGAGCATTTCGGCGCACGATGGCATTGGCAATTTGCCTTGAAGCCAATCGATTGGAATTTTTTTGAGATTTGTACGCCAAATTTTTTCGTTATATGGCTTAAAATAAATATTATAGAGCGTTGACCCAAAATTCCAACGGAGAAATTCCTCAAAATTTTTGGGCAAGCGGCGGTGATGGCTGCGCTGCATTTTGAGCACATCGGCGATAAAAGCATCTTGCAACTCTTTTTTGAGCATATATACGTGGTTTTCAATAGGATAAGGAACCCCATCTACCCACGACGTGCGATGAACAAACATACTGTGTTTTTCGGGATGAATAACCTCACCGTTTTCGAAAAACACAGTAGAATTCCGCTCTGTTTTGATAAAATCTTTGTCTAAGTTGAAAATTTGCTCAAAAAAACTCATTACATCTTGCCTCTTAGTATTAAAAACATGACCTCCACAGATATGGAAAAGGCTGTTTTCAACATTTTTGCATCGGATTAAACCGCCGGGCACGCTTTCACGTTCAAAAATTTTTACGCTGTAACGGTCGGAAAGAAGACGGTTTACGGTTAGTCCCGAAACTCCGGCTCCAATTATTGCAAGTTTTTTCATAGGTCTAAGAGTTGGATGTAAATTATTGGTTTTTATTAGTTTACACTTTTTAAAGTTCCCGATTCGGGGTAATAAACCGCCTTAAAATTGGGGTCTTGCATCAATGTAGATGGCAAATATCTTACCAAACCCATTTGATTGATGTTGATAACCTTCTGCGAAATAACGCCGCCATTTTGAATAATTTTTACAAGACCATTGGCAGGGGTTAAATAAGCAAAACCTTTAGACGGAGGAGTAATCTTGTTTTTGCGCATCATACTAACCTGATTTTCAAAAAATTGCTCTTCCAACGAATTTTCCTTTAAATTGGTAACATCGATATTAACAGGCACACCTCGCAAACTACTTTTGGGCTGCACGCCATATTCGGGTGAAAACTTGAAAAGTATTGTCTGATAGTGTGCTACATTGTCGGGGACGTATTGAAACTGGTATGTTTTGTAAATCTTGATTTTTTTGCCCACAAACATACTCATATAACTATCTTCAAGCTTGTTGAGTTGCTCAACCATATATTTAAGAGCCTCGCCTTCGGGTTGTGTTTTGGTGTCGGCCTCGCCAACGAGCAATGCGTTGCGGTCGTCGCGAAGAATAAATATTTGATTAGCAAGTTCTTGAGCCTGTTCATCAAACGATTTGCGAATAATCTGCTTGTTGTTGGTGGGCACAGCGGTGAAAATAGAATCAGCATCCACCACATGCAAAACAGTATCAAAAACCGTTTCATAGCGGTTGATATTCATATTCAATTTACTAAAACCGCTTTTGGCACTAAGGTTCTCGTCGTTATGCGAAAAATTATGTATCTCGTTGTAATACTGAGAATTAGAAACATATTCGGTATTAGCGTTGATACTTTCGATAAATCCTTCGGGTGTAAAGTTGATTTTGCATGGATAATTGCTTTCCACCACAAAAGTACGTGCCGAATCTTTTACCGGAAACGTAGAAATCTCAGTATCACCGATATACCAAACGCTTGAATTTTCGTTAATTACATCATCGGTGCCGAGATATTTGTGAGCGTAAACCGAATACGGACCTTTAACCGAAATTTCGTTTACAGCCGTAACCTTTACCGAAACCACTGTTTTGGGCAGCGAATATACAATCGGGTTGTTTTTAACAGTGCGTACATCGTTGATATTCTCAACGTTGACAAAAAGTTTCTGACTTCCACCGCACGAAACCAAGGCGGTGAGTGCTAATAAATAATAGAGTTTTTTCATCTTTCAAAAATAGATTACAGTTAGTTTACGACTGCAAAAATAACAAATTTTTGAAATTACCGCTTATCAATTGGATAATCTTCGGGATTGTTGATATAGTCTTGCGGGTCGGCAATTTCTTTTGCCTGCTGCATCATCTGCTCTAATTTTTTAGCCTCGGCATCTTCAAGTTGCTCATAGTTTTCTGGTTTGCCATCCACGTATTTCACCTTCTTGAATTTTTTGGTCTCTTCATCGTAAACTGTCCATTCACCAACAGGCAATCCATTTTTGTAATTACCTGACATAATGGTGTTTCCATCAACATCATATTTGGTATACTTGCCCTCCAACTTGTCGTTGTGATAAGTGGTTTCAAACACGGGCTGCATAGTTTCGTAGTAACGTTTCCAAGTTCCCTCGCGCACGCCGTTAACATACATAATCTCCTCGGCGGGAAATCCGTAATCATAATAAGTGGTTTGTTTTCCATCTTTTACACCATTTTTATAAATCTCTTG
This sequence comes from Bacteroidales bacterium, assembly GCA_017394445.1. Lineage (GTDB taxonomy): Bacteria > Bacteroidota > Bacteroidia > Bacteroidales > UBA3824 > UBA3824. The sequence goes on from JAFPYT010000182.1 coordinate 12,019, forward strand.
CGAAACCACAATTGTGTCGTTTTTAAGATACTGCCAAATTGAATCCTTTTTTTGATTGTGGTAATAACCCATGGCAATTATAGAACCCTCCTCGTCGTAAAGTATAGCCGAGGCATCGTTGTAATCAGAGAAATAGAGATGCGCGCTAAGTCCGCCAGTACGCTCGTGAAAACGGTAATAATCACCCAAAGGCTTGCCGTCAACATAATTGATTTGAGTTTTGCGGTTGCCATTGCGGTATTTTTCTACCCACACGCCTTGTTTTTTTCCAGCTATATCTGTCTGATTTGTAGGACCATTATAAAACGCAAGACTCTTGCCCACAACTTTAGGAGCCTCAAAATACTCTGGATGAATCAAGCGGAGAAAAATCTCGGTGGTGTCGCCATAAATTTTTGCAATCATCTCGCCATAATCTTTGGCTGTGTTTTTGTCACCATTGTTGTAATAGCGTGTTTGATAAGATGTTAAGGTATCTTTCAATTGATTCATTTGCGACGAAAACTCGTTGAAAAACTGTTTCTCGCGGTCTTTACCAACAGCAGTAAAGATTGAACGTTGAGCAATTTTTAACTGAGGCTCCTTACCTGAGGCAAGATACTGACCAAATTGCGAAAGTCCAACGTAGTAGAATCCCTTGGGATTCGACGAGTTAGAC
>JAFPYT010000183.1 GCA_017394445.1 Bacteroidales bacterium
TATCAGTATGCATGTGTAGATGGCGGCGAATCTGCCCCAGGATATTTTACTACGGGCAATTATAAAATCTTTTACGAACTTGACGGAGGTACCAACGATGTTAATAATCCTATTGATTTTGATATTCATCTTGCGTCTGATATTACTATTAAGCAACCAACAAAAGACGGTTATGATTTTATTGGATGGACTGGAACTTTGGCCTCTGGACTATCTGAAACTGTTCCTGAAACCGATGTGAAAATAGCCGCTGGAAGTATTGGTAATCGTATTTACACAGCACATTGGGCTAAGAAGCCTAAACTTACCTTCGATACTAAGGGTGGTAGCCAGGTTCACGTACCTATTGTTGCGTCTGCTGGTTCAGATATTTCTTCGGAGGTAACCCCTATTATCAATGGTACAAATGTGACTACAAAAAATGGTTACGATTTTGTTAAATGGGATAAGGTGATTCCTACCACAATGCCTGCTACAGATTTGACGATTACTGCGCTGTGGACCCCCACTGTTTACAACATCAATCTCAATTACGACGGCGGTGAACTTCCTACAGGAAAATCTAATCCTACCACTTTTACAATCGAAACTGAAACTTTCACTCTCGAAAAACCCGAGAAAACAGGTTACACTTTTGCCGGTTGGCATACAGGCAAGACAGTTGACCCTGATGGTACTATAACCAAAGGTTATTATGCCCAAGATTTGGACTATACAGCTACTTGGAATATAAACCAATACACAATCACTTTCAACACTGATGGCGGTTCTGTAGTGGCTGCAATCACACAAGATTATAACTCTGCTATTACAGCACCTGCCAATCCAACAAAAGAACATTACAAATTTATCGGTTGGGACAAGGCTATACCTGCCACAATGCCGGCAGAGAATATCTCACTCACTGCACAATGGGAAGCTATTGAGTATAATATAACCCTCGACTACGCTGGCGGTGAACTTCCTACAGGAAAATCTAATCCCACAACTTACACCATTGAAACACCAACCTTTACTCTCGAAAAACCTATAAGAATAGGCTACACTTTTGCCGGATGGAATACTGGTAAAACTGTTGACCCTGATGGTATTATAGTAAAAGGCACGTTTGACGATATTGCCCTCACTGCCACATGGCAAATCAATCAATATACCATTACTTTCGATACCGATGGTGCCGACCCGATTGAAGCCATTACTCAGTATTACAACACTGCAATCACAGCACCTGCCAACCCTGCTAAAAAAGGCTTTACATTTCTTGGTTGGCAACCCGCTCTACCTGCCACAATGCCTGCCAACAACCTGACTGTTAAGGCTCAATGGCGCGACGACCGTGAAACTATTGCCGTTGATTTTAATGGAACAACATCGTTCCCCACCGATGCCGACAAATTCTGCAATGGTAACGAAACCTCTATATCATTGCCATTTACCATCACCAAGGGTCAACCTTCGGAATACATTGTTACTTTTGAAAACGGCACTGTGGTAAATGGCAAAGTTGACGCTAATAATAATGTGTTAATCGAAATTCCAAATGATCTTGAATCGGGCGTTTACAAAGGCAGCGTGGTATTCAATGGCGACCCCGATCTTTACAAAGAATCTGACGCCTACCCTGTGTCTATCACCGCCAATATTCCCAAAAATGCGGCTTTACAGATATATTCCGATGTGTTGCTTGTTGATAATCACGACAACAACTACTCGGCTTATCAGTGGTACAAAGATGGCAACGCTATTTCGGGCGCAACTCTTCAGTTTTATTCCGAACCTTCGTTCAGTGGCCGCTACACTGTAAAAATCACCGACAAAGACGGTAAAGAATTTATGTCGTGTCCTGTTAAAACTGGCGTTTCGGTAAAGAATACCAAAAGCAGCGTAAAGGTTTATCCCAATCCTGCCACTTCGGGCGTGCAGTTTACTTTGGAAATTGAGGAATACGACCCCGCAAAAGATTATACCATAATGATTTTCACCGCTAATGGCACTTTGGTGAAGAAACTCACAGGTCTTGAAAAAATCAACACCACCACTCTTCCCAGTGGCATTTATTCAGGCTCGTTGATTAGCAACGGTGAAAAATCTGGCTTTAAAGTAATTGTTAAATAAAAACCTTGTAAATTATTATGATTAAGAAGATAACAACTGCGGCATTGTCGATTGTATGCGCCTTGACTATGAGCGCACAAGATGCCGCCGCACAAACATCCAATAAAGATTCGCTTCCCGTAAACGCAAGCCGCGCGGGTCATTACCTTACATTCGACCTTGGCGGTGGTCTCCATAATATCGCTTTCAAAACCGATGGTTATGGCGACAAGAATCCCGGCTTTGGCTTTGGCGTAGGTGCAGGATACAGATATTTTTTCAACCCAAATTGGGGCGTGGGTATTGGTTTTAATTTCAATACTTTTGCCGCAAAAGCCAAACTCAACTTCAATCAAGAGGAGCAAAACGGCACCGACCCCGCACTTATGGGCGACCACAAAGAGCGCAATTATCTTACAGCGTTCAACGATTTGGAAGAAAAGGTTTCGCTTTCGGCAATTGATATTCCTATCGGCGCATATTATCAGCACTCTCTTGGCGCAAAATGGCGCATTGGAGCAGGCGCACACCTAATTGTTACCACCATTGCGGGAAGCAAATACAAAAACAACAAGGGCGATGTCAGCGTGGAGGCTATTTTGCCGTACTACAACGCTCAACTTCACGATTTGCCTGAGCACGGCCTCACCAAATTTTCGGATTTTAGCGGAACTCCTGACTTTAAGAAAATTTCTATTGGCTTTGGTGCTGAATGTAAGGCCTATTACGCTATCAATAAGCAGTTAGACCTAAGTATGGGCATTAGCGGTGCCTACCGTTTTTCTGACATCAAAAATCAGAATCTCCCTAAACTCTACAATGAGGATGCTCGTGAGTATGTGGGCATTACACAGTCTAACATCTGCGACGGTGTAAAACTTGCCAACCTCTCCGCCACTATCGGTATCCGCTACCGCCTTGTGCGCAAGCCCAAACCTGTGCCTGCTCCTGATTTTATCAACGTTGACCTTGGTAATGCCAATATTCCTTACAGCGAAGAGGAACTCGCCATAGTGGAAGTGCCCGAAGAAGAACCCAAAAACGAAGGCTACGCCATTGATATTATGCCTGAGGATTACGCCTTTGCCAACAATGCCCTTGATATGTCGAAACAATTAAAACGCAAAAAAGTTGGCGACCCGATTGGCGCACCTATATTGTTTGAAACCAACAGCGACCGCCTTAAAAGCGATGTCAACACTATTATGGACACCGTCGTGGTGTTTATGTTAGAGAATCCCGACGTTACCAAACTCGAAGTTTCGGCGCATACCGACAATGTGGGTTCTGATGCTTACAACCTGCAACTCTCCAAACGTCGCGCTGCTACTGTGGTCAATTATCTTGTAAGCCACGGCGTAGAGCGCAAACGCCTTGTTCCCGTAGGCTATGGCGAAAGCCGTCCCCTCAACAAAAACGCAACACCTCAGCAGCGCGAGGTTAACCGAAGGGTTGAATTTATGATATTAGAATTGGCGGAATAAAAAAAAGGGAGGCGCAAGTAGTCGCCTCCCTTTTTTCGTATTAACATAATCCTATTTAAATCCAATAATCTGTCTAACCTCTTTAACTGTTTTTGCGGCTTGGACGCGGGCTTTTTCGGCACCTTCGCGGGCAACACGTTCAAGGTAGGCGTCGTCGTTGTAGATATCTTTGATGTGCTCGCGGATGGGGGCAACGGTGCGGATAATGTCTTCGGCAAGTTGCTTTTTGAGGTCGCCGTAGCGGATGGAGCAATCGTTCCAAGCGTTTTCAAAATGCTCGATGGTGCTGCGGTCTGATACCAAATCCATAAGGGTGAAAAGGTTTTGAATTACCTCTGGTTTGGCTTGGTTTGGCTCGGTGGGACCACTGTCGGTAACGGCTTTCATCACTTTTTTGCGGATGTCCTTGTCTTCGTCGATAAGGTAGATGCCGTTGTTGGTGCTTTTGCCCATCTTGCCTGTGCCGTCGAGACCGGGAACTTTGATCAAGTCCTTGCTGAAACTGAACGCCTTAGGCTCTTTGAAGTATTCCACACCATAGATATTATTGAAACGGCGGGCAAAACGGCAGGTCATTTCAAGGTGCTGCTCTTGGTCTTTGCCTACGGGCACTTTGTCGGCTTTTTGAATAAGAATATCGCAAGCCATAAGCACTGCGTAGGTCAAAGTCCGGCGTTTACGTTGTCGGGATTTTGACGTGCTTTTTCTTTAAACGAAGCGGTGCGTTCCAATTCGCCGATATAAGCATTCATATTCATAAGCATATAGAGTTCGCACACTTCGGGAACGTCGCTCTGAACGTAGATAGTGCTTTTTTCGGGGTCGAGACCGCTTGCAATATATTGGCTGAGAATTTTTTTAACGTTGATACGCAAATCCTCGGGATGAGGGTGCGTGGTAAGCGAATGATAGTCGGCTACAAAAAAATTGCATTTGTAGTCGTCTTGCATTTTTACAAAATTGCGGAGCGCACCAAAATAATTACCGAGGTGCAGGTCTCCTGTGGGGCGTATGCCGCTTAATACTATTTCCATTTTGGTTTGTTTCTTGTTTTTTATAATCGGCAAAAATAATAAAATTTTGAAATTTAATTAACTATCAGCAATTTTTTAACAATTGTATCGTGAGTTTCGGGATTTACGCAAAAGATTAGGTATACACCTGTCCGGCAGCGGTTTCCTCGGAGATTTTTGCCATCCCAAGATATTTTGCCGCCTGCCGAAACTGTATGGAAAACGAGTGCGCCGGTGATGTCGGTGATGCGAACATCAGTTTCGTCTTCAAGTCCCGAAACATAAATCATTCCGTCGTAATCGGGACGCACGGGATTTGGGTAAACTTTCACGTTGTCGAGATTGCTCCAAGCGTCTTCCACATCGCCGGCGTAACTGCAAAGTCCCGATGCTGTGGCAAAAAACAATTCGCCGGTGAGACCCATAAAACTTACGCTGTAAACCGTGTCGCTTGGTAGCGGAGAGTTCTTAGTGTTGAAACAGAAAACCTCGCCTGTGCCGTCGTTGCTAACGGCAAAAACACCTGCGTTGGTGGCTATCCACTTGCGGTCGGCAGCGTCGGCGCAAATATCGTTGATGTTGGCATAGCGCAGAAGGTATTGCGAATAGTCGCCGTCGGTTTTGCTACTTTGCGTTACCACGGGACGCATACACCGCGCCTCGCCCGAAAATACGTCTTCTGCGTTTTGAATGTAGCCTATTCCGCTGTTAGAACCTATCCAAATGTGGTTTTCAAGGTCGCGTGCAATGGCTGTAATGGTGTTGCCCACGCGCTCGCCTGTGGTAAAGAGCGGATAAAAAAGTTTTGTGCGGTCGTCGGACGGGTCGGTAGGTGTGCCGCTGAGGTCGATGGCAAAAACGCCGTTGTTGCCAAGGTTTAGTAAAAATGCGTAATCAGAAACTTGTGTAATGGAGTTAACTGCGTAATTTTTAAGCGTTTCGGATGAATTGAGGTAATGCCACGTCCCATCGGGAGCAAGTATATAGATTCCACCTTTGTCTACCACTGTGATGAGGTTCCCGTCGGGAGTGGCAGCCATAGCCGAAATGCGATTTTTGGGTGCAGATTCCACGCTCAGAACAGATTTTTGGTTGACATCCTCGTATTGATAGAGAACCGCTTTTTCAGCACCTACAAACACGTGGCGATAGTTAAACGGATTAAAGAAAAGCGAAAAAATGGTTTCGCCGCCTGAGGGAAAACTATTTGACCAAGCATTGTTTTCTAAAATTGATAAACCCGAATTGCCTGCCACAAGACGGTTTTTAAGGGTTTCTATTGCGTTGAAATTATCTGTTAATGGTCCGTTAGGTAGATAGTTTTTTAATGCAGATTCGTTGCCGAAATATAGTCCCGAATTTTTTGTGGCAATGGCTATCATTCCGTTTTCTAAAACGGTAGACGAGTTTATATAAATGCCTTCTTTAATATTGTCGGCGGCAATCTGCTTTATTAGCAATGCTGTGGAGTTATACACATTTACATTGCTGCTTGTGCTTACAATTAAATTGCTGCCGTTTGATTTTAAGGATATTTCTCCGTTAAACTCGTCGATTAGCGAATTGCCGTTTAAGGTATAAATCTCGCTCTTATTTTGCGAAGATGAGTATAAACCAACCATCAAACTGCCATTCGCATTTGCTATGCCGCTGATAGCGTATCCTGAGGGTATTGAAAAATCGTATTTGGTATAATTATCGGGTGATTGAAGGTTGATATTGTTGAGGTCGGTATTCAAAATTTCATCTTCGGAAACTGCCCAAAGCGTGTTGCCATTAACGGCGCACATTATTACAGGCTTATCTGTGCGACAAACTCCATACACGCTCGAAAATTCTTTCTTTACGAACGAAATGCCAAATTCTCCCGAAAAGATATAGTAATCGTTGCTTGAAGTAATGTGGGTTATGCGTCTATTGTATAAGTAATTGCCTGCCGAAATATCTTGAATTGCGGCTGTGCTGTTACCCGAAACCATATCGGCGCTTCCGTTGGCGTATCCTACTATAAAGCATTTCCCGCCTTTGTCGGCGTATCCTGCTGTAATGTCAGCACCGTTGAGCCTCGACGATTTTGTGTAGATGTCCACATCGCCGCTGTAATCTGCCACAAACACTGCGTGAGGACAGAATGTTACCACCTTTTCGCCATATTCGCACACATCGGCAACGTTGTAAAACGACGGACGCATTGTCCACTGTGCCAAACTGTTGCAGCACGTTAAAACAATCAACGCCGTTGTAATCAAAAGCCTCAGCATACACGGTCGGGATTTTGCGAAATAAATGTCTCCCACGACGACGATCCGCCTTTTTTTGCTTTCGGTTTTTTAACTGTTGAGGATGCTACTGTGGGAAATTTCATTTGAAAATGATGACAAACGGCGGCTGCAAGTGCGTCGGTGGCGTCATACTTGTCGGGCAGTTCGGTGAGGTTGAGCATACGGGCAAGCATTGCAGCCACTTGCTCTTTGGTGGCGTTGCCGTAGCCTGTTACCGACTGTTTTATTTTGCGGGGTTCGTATTCGTGAATTTCCACTCCGCACGATACTGCGGCGGCTATGGCAACTCCCTGAGCGCGACCGAGTTTGAGCATCGATTGAGCGTTTTTTTCGTAAAACTGCGCTTCAATCGACAGACACTCAGGGTGGTAACTATTGATTAATCCTGTGGTGCGGCTAAAAATGGTTTTGAGTTTCAGGTAAGGGTCGTCCATCTTGTGCATATCCACAATGCCCACAGCGAGACATTTGATGGCATTTCCCAGCGACTCTATAATGCCGTAGCCCATAAAGTTTGTACCCGGGTCGATGCCCAAAACCACTGCCATAATGCGTTATTTTTTGCGGTTGGCAATCTTATCCATAAAAGCGCGAAGCATTTCTAAACGACTGTTGTCCACGTCGATAGCAGAGAGTTCGTTGTAGGCGGCTGCAAAATATTTTTCTATTTTTTTGCGGCAATCGTCGGCTACTTTCATTCTTGTATAAATGTCGGTAACGTACGATACTTTTTCGTAACGCTCTACTGTCTTGTCGGCCAAGTATTTAAGTAGGTCGTTGCGCTGAATAACGTCTAATTTGCCGAGGGTTTTGATTAAGAGAAATGTCTTTTTGTTTTCTACAATGTCGCCGCCGATGGGTTTGCCGAGCACGTCGGGAGTAGAAAATACATCCAAATAATCGTCTTGCAATTGAAACGCGAGACCAATATTAATGCCCAGATTATAAAGGTGTTGCGCCTGTTCTTCGTTTGCTCCGCCAATCAACGCTCCTATTTTGAGGCAGGCAGCGGGCAAAACGGCTGTTTTCAAGCGTATCATATTGATATAATCTTTTTCGTGAACGTTGTTGGATGTTTCAAAATCCATATCAAACTGCTGACCTTCACATACTTCGAGCGCGGTGCGGTTAAAAATTTCGCTCACTTGCTGAGCCACATTTTGCGGAGCGGCTGCCACGTATTGCATTGCTACAAACGCCATTGCGTCGCCGGCGAGTATTGCAATATTGTTGTTCCACTTAGAGTGTACAGTGGGGTGTCCGCGGCGAAGGTCGCTGCAATCCATTATGTCGTCGTGCAAAAGGGTGAAGTTGTGAAAAATCTCCAATCCTAATGCGGGTTTGATAGCAGGTTCGATATTATCGCTAAAAATATTGCACGCCATAAGCGTGAGAACGGGACGCATACGCTTGCCTCCCTGTGTAAGTGCGTATTTTATAGGTGCATAGAGGTTGTTAGGTTGTTTTGGCAGATCAAGGTTGTTAAATTCGTCTTCTACCAAATGCCTTAAATCTTCAAATGTTTTCATTATCAATGTGTTGTTTAATCAGAGCAGCCGCAGTTGCAGGCTTTTTCTTTTTTAGGTGCAAAATTAAAACGGTTTTTGAAACTCATTAGCATCGATGGCAACAAAATCAAGTTGGTAAACATTGCTACAAAGAGAGTTAAGCCTACCAAAAGTCCCAATGCCTGTGTGCCGCCAAATTGCGATGCAAAAAACATCATAAATCCGCAGAAAAGTATCAGGTCGGAATAGATAATGCTTACGCCGGTTTCGCGCATTGAGCCAAGTATCGATTTGTGCATATCGCCGCCGGTGGTGCCGAGGTCGTGTTTCAACTTGGTAAAGAAGTGGATAGCATTGTCCACAGATATTCCAAAGGCAATGTTGAATACAAGTATGGTTGATGATTTTAGTCGAATGTCGAAAAATCCCATCAGCGCAGCCGTTACCAAAAGCGGTATAAAGTTGGGAATGATAGAGATGAACACCATTTTCCACGAGGTAAAGAGCCAAACCATACAGAGCGAAATCAACAGAATTGCCAATGCAAGGCTCTGCACAAGGTTGTCAACGAGTTTGAGCGAACCTTTGGTAAATATCAGGCTCGAACCTGTGAGGTTGGTCTTGTATTTTTCTTGCGGAAAATAATAGTCAACAATTTTTTGAATACTGTCAGCCACAATCATCATACGAGAGGTGCCTACATCGCTGATACGCATTTGTATACGTGCTGCGGAGTAGAGGCTGTCGGTCATTTTGCCCATTGCGCTTATTGCCGACGCGTCGCTCATATTGCCTTTTAGGTAGTCGGCTATGAATGCGAGTTCGGTTTTCGACGGAATGGAGTAAAAATCGTTGTTGCCGTTGTAATATGCTCGTTTGATGATTTTTAGAGCGTCTGCCATCGACATTGCCTTTGATACGCAGTTGAAATAGCGGCACGAATCTTCAATCTTTTCAATTTTTTTCATAACGTCCATATTGAAAAGACCTTTCTTCTTTTTGGTGTCGATGCTGATTTCAAAGGGCATAATGCCGCCGATTTCTCTTTCAAAATATTTGAGGTCGGCGTAGATTCGGTTTTCCTGTGGAAGGTCGTCTACTATGTAACTCTCGTTCTTTAAGAGACTTAATCCCCAAGCGGCAAGACCAATTACTATTAATGTGCCCAAGTATACTGCCTTGCGATGGTTTTCTACAATGTTTACAAATTTATCAATAATCTTGTTAACTACTTTACCATCAACGTGTTTGGTTTGACGCTCGTCGGGCGGTGCAAGGTAACTGAATATTGTGGGAACCATACATACCGAAAGACAGAACATTATGATAATGCCTATCGTTGCCACAAGTCCAAACTCCATAAGCATATTGTTGCCCGTAAAGAGGAATGTGCAGAAGCCAATTGCTGTGGTCAGGTTGGTGAGGAATGTAGCCTTGCCCACGTGGGCAATTACGCGGTGAAGGGCAAGTTCGCGGTCTTGATGGTCGCGGTATTCCACGTGATATTTGTTGAGCAGGTATATCGTGTTTGGAATGCCTATCACTATCAGCAACGGCGGCAACATACCCGAAAGCATTGTGAGTTCGTAGCCTATCATAGCCATTGTTGCCAATGTCCACACTACGCCTGTACCCACAATCAAGATGGCAAACAGTGTGGTTTTTACCGTGCGGAAAAATACCATAAAGATTATTGCCACAATAATGAGCGACAGAATTGCAAAAATAATCAACTCGTCGCGCACCATTGTCATCATTCGCTCGCGGGTGTAGGGAAGTCCCGAATAGCGCACCTTTATATTATACTTGGCAGAATATGCGTCAACATATTTTTCGATGCCTGTGATAAGTTCGGCGCGTTGCTTGGTGTTTACGATTTCGGGGTCGCAGGTGATGGCAAGCACATAGCACGAATCGCCGTTGTAGAGCATCTGTTCGTAAAAACCAAAACGCTTTACTTCGGCAAACATACTGTCTAACTGCTGTTGTGTTTGTGGTTCTTCGGCAAAAATCTTGCGTATCTTAAACTTCTTTTCGGCGGTGTCTTTTTCCACGGTAACGGCATTGTTGTAGGCAAGCACACCGTCAACACCTTTTACCGTTTTGAGGCTGTCGCAAAGTGTGATTAGTCCGCGATACTTGTCTAATTGCACAAAATCGGGGTCTTCAAAGGCTACCACCGAAAGGGTGGCGTCTTCGCCAAACATCTCCTTAAATTCCAAATAGTTAAGATAAACGCTGTCTCTCTCGCTCATAAGGGGCGTGTAGGCATATTTCATACGAAGTCCCTTCATCTGAAATGCCATAAACACGGTAACTATTCCTATTACCGTTAGCACCCATACTTTGTTTTTGAGAATAAATTTTGCTATCGAATCCCACATATCAGTTGTTATTATTAAATAATGTTAGTCGAGGTTTGAGATACCTGTGCCAATTTTTCTACCGTCCATAAAAATATCGGCTGAGTATTCGCCAGGGTTGAGTATTTCGCGCGAAATTACGTAAACTGTGGCAGACTGTGCCTTGCCGTCGTAGTTAACCGATTTTTTGGCAGAATATGCAATCTCTTTGCCTTGGTAGTTGAAGAAACTCGACGACTCGTTCATCAAAATATCGCCGTTGGGTTTGGCAAGGCGGATGTAGATGTCGCGACTTCCTTTGGCGGTCATCTCGTTTTCGGCTATGGTAAAGTTAATTACAAATTTTTGCGCTTTTAGCACACGGTTGGTCTCCTTGTCGCGGTCGTTGAGGGCGGTGAGTTTTATACCAACGGCTTTGAGTGTTTCTGCCTGTTTTACACGACCTTGGAGAGAATCTTTTTCGCCGGTGAGTTTGCGGTTTTCGCGGGTGGCGTTGTCGAGTTTGCCTGTTAAGCGGTCGTTTTCGGCAATAAGTTCTTGATTTTTAGTGTTAAGACTATCGATTTGAACCACAAAACTACGCATAATAGAGCGCATTGTTTCAATCTGAGCCTTGTACTTTTTAAGACTGTCGCGGTTGGCGGCTTTGGTCTTTTTCAACTGTTCCATCAACTGAACCACTTCGGCGCGGTTTTGTTCAAGTTGTGCGCTGAGGGTGTCGTTGTTGATTTTCAGTTCGTCGTAACTCTTAACGATGAGTTCCATCTCGTGGTTGAGAGAGTCTTTTTCTACCACACCAGCCTCTATCTGAGTGATGAGTTCGTTGGTGTGCTGTTTGGTGCTGTACATATTGATTAACAGAGCGATAATCACAACCGCTTCTGCAATTGCCACCCACATCATTACCTTGTTAGATGAGGTGTTTCCTGAGGTAATATTGTTCTCTTGCATAATTAATAGTTAATATATAAAAAGTTGCGGCAAAAATACATTTAATTTGCTATTCAAAAAAATTAATTTTTCTAAACAAAATCATCGCCCAACGAGATTTTTACCTCGTTTACCACCTGTTTGATGTTTTGTTCGTCTTTGAGGGGCATTATGAGTATCATTCCGTCGCTCTCTGCCACGATATAGTCTTTTAGACCGTCGATAACCATAATTTTGGCGTCGCTGCTGCTGACGATACATCCCGACGAATTGCGCACAAAGATGTTTTTGCCCACCGACACATTGCCGTCGCGGTCGCGTTTTGAGTTTTCGTAAAGCGAGCCCCAAGTGCCGAGGTCGCTCCAAAGAAACTTGGCAGGGATAACATACACGTTGGGGTAATTTTCCATAATGCCGTAATCAATTGATATTGACGTACATTCTGGATAAATGCGGTTGATAAAATCGCGCTCTTGCGGTGTGTTGTAGATGCCGAATCCGCTGTTGAACATTGTGTCGATTTCGGGCAAAAGTTGCTGAAATGCAAGCACTATGCTCTTTACGTTCCAAATAAAGATGCCTGAGTTCCAATAAAACTCACGGCTCTCTAAAAATACCTTAGCCATCTCTAATTCAGGCTTTTCGGTAAAGGTCTTAACTTTGAGAACGTCTTTTTGGGTAGAAAGCGCCTCGTCGGCAGCCACATCTATTTGAATATATCCGTAGCCTGTTTCGGGACGTGTGGGCATTATGCCGAGGGTCAAAAGGCAGTCGGATTTTTTGGTAAAATTCAATCCTATATTAATAGTGTCAACAAATTGGGTTTGGTCGCCGATAAAATGGTCGCTTGGCGACACCACAATGTTGGCATCGGGGTTGATGTCCATAATTTTGTAGCACGCGTAGGCAATGCAGGGCGCAGTGTTGCGGCGGAGCGGTTCAAGAAGAATGTTCTCCCTTCGAATGTCGGGAAGTTGCTCTCTTACAAGGTCTTCGTAAATTTCGCCAGTTACTACAAAAATATTTTCTGGGCGGCAGATTTTCAAAAACCTGTCCCAAGTTTGCTGTATAAGCGTGCGGCCAGTGCCGAGTATGTCTAAAAACTGTTTGGGATAATTGGTGCGGCTGCGGGGCCAAAAACGGCTTCCGATTCCGCCTGCCATTATCACACAATAATTGTTGGAGTCAAGATTGTCCATTTTTTTTCTGTTTTATTTTTTGCAAAAGTAAGTGAAATAAATATTATTGCAAACAATTTTTTAATCTAAAAAAAATGTATCTTTGCGGCTCAAACAGAATTACGATAAAATACAATTCAATATGGCAGAAAACAAAGAATATAAAAGGATACTCGTTACATCGGCGTTGCCATACGCCAACGGTCCTATACACATTGGACATATGGCGGGAGTGTACATTCCCTCAGATATTTACGTAAGATACCAACGTCAGCGTGGACGCGATGTTATTCACGTTTGCGGCAGCGACGAACACGGTGTGGCTATCACTATGCGCGCCCGTAAAGAGGGTACTACTCCCAAGGCAATTATCGACAAATATCACGAACTCAACAAAAAGGCTTTTGAAGATTTTGGAATTAGTTTCGACATATATTCGCGCACAAGTTGCGACGTGCACACCGAAACCTCGCAAGAAATTTTCAAAACCCTCTACAACAAAGGCATTTTTGTAGAAAAAACCACCAAGCAATATTACGACGAGGAGGCTCATCAGTTTCTTGCCGACCGCTATATTATGGGCACCTGCCCTCACTGTGGCAATCCCGACGCTTACGGCGACCAATGCGAAAAATGCGGAACATCGCTCGACCCTACCGACCTTGTAAATCCCCGCAGCACCATCTCGGGCAGCCAACCCGTGCTCAAAGAAACAAAACATTGGTATATGCCTCTCGACAAATATCAGCAGTTTCTTGAAAAATGGATTCTCCAAGACCATAAGAATTGGAAAGTAAACGTCTACGGTCAGTGCAAGAGTTGGCTCGACCAAGGTCTTCAACCCCGTGCCGTAAGCCGCGACCTCGATTGGGGTATTCCCGTTCCCGTAGAAGGCGGCGAGGGTAAGGTGCTATACGTTTGGTTTGATGCTCCTATCGGCTATATCTCTTTTACAAAGCAACTTACCAAAGATTGGGAAAAATATTGGAAATCGCCCGATACCAAACTTGTTCACTTTATCGGCAAGGACAATATTGTTTTCCACTGCATAGTTTTCCCCGCAATTCTCAATGCCGAAGGTACTTACATCCTCCCCGACAATGTTCCTGCCAACGAGTTTCTCAATCTCGAAAACGACAAGATTTCCACTTCGCGAAATTGGGCTGTTTGGCTTCACGAATACAACGAGGATTTCCCTGGCAAACAAGACGTTCTCCGCTATGTGTTAACGGCTAACGCTCCCGAAACCAAGGACAACGATTTTACTTGGAAAGATTTTCAACAGCGCAACAATAGCGAACTTGTGGCTGTGCTCGGCAACTTTGTAAACCGCTCTTTGGTGCTCACTGCCAAATATTTCGACAATATTGTTCCCCAACCGGGCGAACTCACCGAAAACGACAAAAACACCCTTGCTCAGATTGCCACAATCAAAGCCGACACCGAAAACAGTATCGAGGCTTACCGCTTCCGCGAGGCTTTGAACAACGCTATGGGTCTCGGTCGCCTTGGCAATAAATACATCACCGAACAAGAGCCGTGGAAGGTGGCAAAAAACGATATGGAACGCGTAAAGACTATCCTTTATGTAAACCTTCAAATAACCACCGCTATTGCCACTGTGTTAGAACCATTTCTTCCTCACACAAGTTCTAAGTTGATTGAGTTCCTCAACCTCGATAAAATTGTGGCTTGGGACGAAATCGGCAAGGGCGAACTTATTGCTCCTGGTCATAAACTCAACAAGAGTGCGCTCCTTTTTGAACCTATCACCGACGAGGTAGTTCAGGCTCAGGTAGACAAACTCAACGCCACCAAGTTGGCAAACCAAAAATCTGCTTTCAAGCCCGCTCCGCAAAAACCGAATATCTCTTTCGACGACTTTACCAAGGCTGACATCCGCACTGCCACCATCATTGCCGCCGAAAAGGTTGCCAAAACCACCAAGTTGCTCAAACTAACTGTTGATACTGGTATCGACACCCGCACTTTGGTTTCGGGCATAGCCGAGCATTACGACCCTGAAAAAATCATCGGCACTAAAATACTGATGATAGTAAACCTCGAACCCCGCAAAATTAAGGGCATCGAAAGCCAAGGAATGATTCTCTGCGCCGTTGCCGCCGACGGAGGCTACCACCTCTGCGCCCCCGACGCCGAAATCGAAAACGGCTGCGAGGTGAAGTAGCAATTTTTGATAAAATTTATCTGCAATATGAAAATGGGTTAATTGGGTTGAAATCAACTGGTTAACCCATTTTTTGTGTATTTATATATCGCCAAAACACGATTTTTTTTGCTGTTTTGGCGGGATATAATTTTTTTATTCCGCCAAAACTGACTTTTTTTTGTGGTTTTAGCGGAATATAATTAAAAACCATCAATCCACCCTACTCTGATATCGTCCACAGCGGTATTTTTAAAATGTTGTAACATT
This sequence comes from Bacteroidales bacterium, assembly GCA_017394445.1. Lineage (GTDB taxonomy): Bacteria > Bacteroidota > Bacteroidia > Bacteroidales > UBA3824 > UBA3824. The sequence continues at coordinate 15,290 of JAFPYT010000183.1, forward strand.
GAAAGATATGTTGTTCAACGAATCGAATAGAACTTTTTTTGAACAATAATTAAGGCGAGAGGAATGAAATGAAGAAATCTCCTTACAGATTTTTTGTTCCCTTGCAGTTTGGGTAATTGGCGCAGCCCCAAAACTCGCGTCCTGAATTTGAACCACGTTTGGCAATGTGTTTTATCATAACGCCTCCACAAATCGGGCACGACGGAGCACCTCCTTGTTCGGCTTGTTGTATTTGAGAGTCTCGTCGTTCTTGTGTGAGGTTTTCAGTAAAGCCGCCTTCTTGTTTGAAAGTGTCAAGTTGAGAGCCAATCATCTTCTGCAACATACTAATTGTACGATTAATCAGCATCATTAGTGAGTTGAGGCAAACATCAATATTTGGATGCTCAATCCACGGTGCAAATTTTTGGTATTCATTTTTGATCCGCATCCAAGCGTCATATTCAATGTTGGTTGTATAATTAGGCGGGGCAATTTGCAATAGATTGAAGTTCTTGTAGTTGTCTGATTCTTTAAGCCAAGGAGTAACATTATTGGCAAGAGAAAAACTGAAATAGTCGCCCAATAGTTCGCTTAAACTTGCTCGTGCCACATCGGTCAGTTTCATCTCGGTTTCCTTTGATGTTTGCCGTCTACTACTACCCTCAGCAACATTTGCCACCGCTGAACGTGCTGCCATCGTCATTTGATCAAACATTCTGCCACAAGGATCATTTTTAAGGTTCAGATGTTTTTTGCAAAACACAAGTGTTGCCTGTTGAATTATGTTTGCAAAAATCCAAGCATCAAGAAAATAGTAACCTTTAACTGATTTTATAGTGATTGCCATAGTTCGTGCGTTTTGTTTATGAATTTTCGAATAATCGAAAATTCGAATATATGAATAATCGATTTAGTTTGACAAAAGTAACAAAAAAACTGCACAATCAAAAAAAGAAGTCAGTGGCACAATTCTACAACAACTGATCCATCCCAAAAAATATCATTGCGCCATAGAGGTAAAATCTTAAATACCTCGTCAAGCCGAAGATAAGTGCTTGTTTTAGAGGATATTTTACCATTCCGGCGGCTAAGGTGGTGGTGGCAAAGGGCAGCGGAAAGAGTGCGGCAAGGATTATTATTATGCCGCCCCATTTGCGAATGCGCTCAAAAAACACTGCATTGCGGTTTTCGAGCCAACGGCGAAAGCGTGGAAACTTTAATGCTATCTTGCCGATAAAATAGGCGTTCATTCCACCTACATACGATATTGTGCCAAGTATTGTGAGCCAAAGTAGCGGCGCGTTGAACTTGTCGCTCCACATAATAAACAGGTCGGGCGGAATCCATCCAAGCACCGTTTCAGAAATAAGAAATAGCGTGAGTACGCCCGGCGTATCGTGACTAAAAATATAGTCTTCGATAATTTGTGACAGATTGAAGAAATGATTGAGCAATAATACAATACCCACTATTATTGCAATTATTACTAAAAGTTTAATTACGATTTGCCCCATAAATTTATAGAGCCCTGTGCGCTTGTTGTAGGCGTGGCGGATGCGGAGTTTTTCTGCAAACGATTTCTCTATTTTTGACATTTCGGTTACCTATTTATTTGCCGCAAAATTACTCAAAAAATCTTATCTAACATAAAAAACTTTGCCGTCTACCTTTGTTGGTATTTTGTAGTTAGCACTTTCAACGTTGATTTTGTCGGTGTAGACGGTTTCGTTACCACCTTGATTCACTTTGATTTGCGAGGTAACGGCTTTAAGCGATGTGTAATTGTTATTTTTTTGATACTCAACGGTTGCGGTGATTTCGGCATTGTTTGGCTCGGCAGATTCCATCGACAATGAGTGTGGTGTAAAGTTGCTAACTATTAAGGTGTAAGAGCAAGATTTTACGTCGAATGTGGTTTTGTCTACGAGTATTGTGCCTGTATATTTTTTCGGGTTTAATGCGCCGGTACTCAGAAGGTTAAGATTGTTGCAAGTGAACTCAATTAAGGCTGTGTTGGCATCGCCGCCGTCTTGCTTTATGCGGTAGTCAAAATCGGCGAAATGCTCTTCGTTGATAAAATTTAGTTTGTAACGCATTACGTCAAAGCCATTTGCAATGTCGAACCGGATTGTGCCGCCGTCGTAATCGTTTACCTTAAAATTGCGGTCGCATTGTGTAATCTTGTAATTTAGAGCCTGATACGCAGTTTGCACGGGATGGTTGACGTATCCCTCGCTGTCGTATGCTGTAAAACGCATTGTGGTAACGTTTTCTTTTGAACCTTTTTTTACTGTGCTGGTGTAAGTGCCTAAGTAACTGTAAGGTTGATGAATAAAATTGGTTTCTAACTTTTGTAATGCGCTGCGGAGTAGTTTTTTGCCAGCCTCGCTTTTGTCGGTTACAACCACTTCTTCGATTTTGATGTCGGCGGGGTCGAGTGAAATTTCGTTTCGTTGGTTAACTAA
>JAFPYT010000184.1 GCA_017394445.1 Bacteroidales bacterium
GCACGTGATATGGGAGGCATGGCAAAGATTGTTAATGGCAAAACCTACGTTTTTGTGCCAAAAAAGTAACAGCAGAAAAAGTGCCGGAAATAAAGCCGGCACTTTTTGTTATGCACACTCGCATGGCCAAATTACATCAAAAAAGCTCGTTTTTGTGTCGTTTTTGTAAAAAAAAAATCAGTTCTGCATTTCCTTTGGTAGAAAGGCCCTGGCTATGCTGTGCCACGGATTTGCACAGCGCGATGGTATCTTTGCAGTGTCGAAAGACGAGAAAACCGACGCGCGGAGATGTTGTGGTTCGCTCTGCGTCAGGAAGTTAGGCGAAAAAGGAACCACCAATTAAAAAAGTAAAAAAACAATGAAAAAAGAATCTTTTGACGACAAAGTTTATGATTTTATCGGCAGACTGGCTTTAGGCCTTTTCGGCCAGAACATCACCATGGGCAACGCGGCTTTGGAAGGCATTTTGAACGAACGGGGCGTGTTTCTTGCACCTTACGGCATCCCTATGGAGCAGTGCGTGATGGCGGCATACCTGTGGTGGTCGGAGAAAGAACGTGTCAGCAACCAGAAACCCGTAATCAGCAACGCCATTGCCAACTCCTTTATGGAACGTAGTGTGGTTTATAAAAACTTGCTGGAGGAAAATTGGTGCTTCGAATAATAATTAAATAAGTTGAAACGCAGTTGCAGCCTCACGCCTATGCCAGAATGTTTTAATGCAATGACCGAACGACAGGCTCATTTATAAAAATCATATTATTAACCAAAACATTAAAAAACAATGAAAAAACAAGTAACAGGAGACTTTTGGATTCCTATAGACAATTATTATGTGGAAACGGTTGGAGACAAAGAGTGTTTGCGCCTTTTTTCTTCGTTGAGATTCGATCATCGTTTAGACAATGACAAACTTGACAGACTGATTGAGCTGTTGGAGATGTATAGAGATTATCGTAACGACAAAAAACTTAATGCGATATTTGAATTGGGAAACACATATTGTTCGCTCTTTTTCAGACAAGGTTTCCCAACTTGGGAACGTTATGGATCTTCGACTGCCGTTGTCAAACGTGATGGCAAATTTGTCGAAATTGGCGATGAACGTAACAATTTTGATTTGCAGGATGGCGATGCCGTTGTGCGTCCGTTGGTGGCGGGGGAAATAGCGGACAAAGAAGCCGCCCAATATCTTGTAAGAGAGATGGTTGTGGAACGTAAGAAACTACTTTTTCAAGGCAGTGAAATTTCCAAAATGCTGATGATTGTACCTGCCACTTTCTCCACACAAGAGATCGACCTGTTGCGTGAGGCGTTGCAGGAAACGGGTGCCAAGGATGTACGTTTTATCTACCGACCATTGGCCGAAGCCATTTGCTTGGGTTACGACATTTACGAACCCGAGGCAAAAATGATAGTCCGTTGTGGCGGTGGAGTTACCGAAATTTCGGTGATAGCCCTCGGCGGCATCGTTACTAGCAAAACGCTACCCTTCGCCGGAAAATTGTTTACAAAAAATACTTGCGAGTATTTGCTGAAAAGGCACAACCTACTTGTTGACGAAGAACATGCCGAACAAGCCATGTTGGATATCGGTTTCAGACTAATGGAAGAAAACGTTACAGGTGCTAAGGAAATTGTTGGTATGAACCCCGACACTAATAAGCTTGAGAACATTGTGATATTTTGCATGGACATTGAACTGCCTAATGAAGAGCTGCTGAGAAAAATTGACATGGCGGTGATGGAAGTTCTTGAAAGCATCCCTCCCGAGATGGCATACGATATATTATTCAAGACAAAACGCATAGCATTGACCGGAGGTAGTGCTAGATTTCCGGAGTTGGACATTCGCCTTAAAGATGTCGTGGGCGACTATTGTTCAAAACATGGTGTAACCGATGCC
>JAFPYT010000185.1 GCA_017394445.1 Bacteroidales bacterium
TCCCCGAAAGACAATCATAATTTTTACGCGGTCGCCATCTTCAATAAAGCTACGCATTTTTCGGACTTTAATGTTAAGGTCGTTCTCTGAAATCTTAAGGCCAATTTTCATCTGTTTCAACTCGGACTGCTTTTCACGAGCCTTCTTTCGATTTTTAGCCTCTTCTTTCATCTTTTGATACTGGTATTTACCCCAGTCAATGATTTTAACGACCGGCGGATTGGCACTAGCGGCAATCTCCACTAAGTCCACTCCCTGTTCCTTCGCCAGAAGCTGCGCCTCACGACTTGACATGATGCCAAGCTGCTCGCCGCTCGGACCTATAACGCGAACCTCCGGATAACGAATTTCTCCATTTATTCGGGTGCGTGATGTAGTTTTTATGGTAGTCCTTTCTTCTCTTGAATTAACCTGTAAACATTATACCTCATCTTTTTCGATATGTCAACGCCTCGGCTAGGTGCTTTGCCAAGATAATTTCCGCCCCTTCTAGGTCTGCGATGGTCTGGGCCACTTTGATAGTTTTAAAATAAGCCCTCGCCGAGAGGTTTAATTTTTCCGAAGCCTCGCCTAGCAATTTTTCGGCCGCCGGCTCCATTTTAAGGAGCTTTGAAACTTGAAAGGAGGAAAGGGAAGCGTTATAAATTCCGTCTTGACCAAAGCGGGCCCTTTGTCGCTCCAATACCCCTGTTATAGTATTTTTTACAACATTATGCTCCTCTGTAGATTCGACGACCGGTTTCATTAAGTCTTCGTTACCAACTTTCTCAACACTGACATACATATCAATCCTATCAAACAACGGTCCCGAGATTTTTTTCTGATAATTTTGGATTTGGTTTTCTGAACACTTGCACTCATGCGCGGGGTCTCCCAGATAGCCACACGGGCAAGGATTCATCGTCGCAATTAGCATAAAATCTGCCGGATACACATTCTTGCGGTTAGCCCTCGAAATCGAAATCTTTTTATCTTCTAGGGGCTGCCTCAACGCCTCTAAAACCGGTCTTTGAAACTCGGGTATTTCATCCAGGAATAATACACCTTTGTGCGCTAGCGAAATTTCACCTGGCGTCGCCCCGGTTCCTCCACCGATAATAGAGGTTGTACTTGCCGTGTGGTGTGGGCTTCTAAATGGGCGCGTCTCAACCACTTCGTCCGTCGCCATGCCGGCGATCGAGTAGATTTTTGTGATGTCAATCTTTTCCTCCGCCGTTAAATCCGGCAGTAAATTCGCCGCTGCTTTTGCGAGCAAAGTTTTTCCCGCCCCTGGCGGCCCTGAAATCAGGATGTTATGATGTCCTGCAATCGCAATTTCCATTGCGCGTTTAGCGATTTTTTGTCCGCGAATGTGGTCTAAAAATGGCCCAGAAACCGCTTTTTTGGCCGTTCTCGGCGGTTTTAAATCCAAATTAGTCTCGCATACGTCACCTTGCTGTTTTAACTGCAAAAATAAATCTTGCAGATTTCTCACCCCGAAAATCGTTACTCCTTTCACCATCGCCGCTTGCTGCAAGTTTTGGAAGGGCACATAAACCTCCTTAAAACCGCGCAACTTGGCCGTTTCCACGATATTAATTATGCCCCTAACCGGACGGAGCTCGCCGTTTAGGGATAGCTCCCCGACAAACAGCTTGTCCAGAACGTCCATTTTTAGAAGCTGGCCAGACAGCATGAGAACTGACAACGCTATTGGCAAATCCAGGTGTGAACCATCTTTTTCTAGATCGGCCGGCGCGAGACTAATCGTGACCTTCTTGTCCGGAAAACTAAAACCCGAGTTCACGATTGCGCTTCGAACGCGCTCTCGCGCCTCATTGATAGTTTTATTTGCCATGCCCACAATATTAAACGCGGGAAGCCCGCGATTCATGTCCCCCTCGACTTCTACCATTTTGCCGTCGAAGCCATACGGTATTGCTGAATATATTTTGCTTATCATGCGCCCTCTTTAGCACAGGTTAAAAATCTTTTCAACCCCCCACCTACTTTTCCTGTGGAAAACTCGCCGAAAAATATACAAAAATTGTTCAAAAAATATATTGACATTAGCATTTTTGGGCGCTATAATAGAGATAGCTTTTGAATAAAAAAATTATTCAAAAGGTAAAAACAAAAATATAGCCAAAATAACTCCACACTCTACTTAGAAAGCCGGTTTTCCTCGCAGTTACCGGCTTTCTTCTTGTCTTTGGATAAAAATTATGTTAAAATTAAACCAGTTGGGGCTGACAAAGCTTAGACGGACTATTAACAGTTACGAGGCATACCGATTAAATACCGTAAGTATTAATAAGTGCTAAAAACACGAAAACTGCGCATGTTGCATACATGCCAGCTTATGCCTAAATTCTAGGCTGGTTTGCGTTTGAGGTTCCGTAGAACGTAAATTATCATACAACGGGAATAAGGTCGTGCGGGCGGCGCCGCACAGCTCGAAAAATCAGCCACGGCAATCGTCAGTTTAGTCTTTTGCAGCTGACGATATTTGCTAAAATGAAACAGAAGACTATGTATGTAGAATCGTAACCACGTGATAGCTCGGACCCGGAGGCAGTATCCGGCAGCTCCACCAGCAAAGTAACATTCAGCGCCCACCAGGGCGTATTTTGTTGTAAGATTTACAACAAAATGAACAAAAAAGTAGAACAGGGAAGCAATAGATAAAATGTTGTAAAAATACATCAAAAATCCTGAACAAATCTATTGATTTTTTATAATTCTTGTGTTAACATGAAAACAGTCGAGATGACTAAAACAAAAACATAAAACAAACAGGAGTGGCTATGAAAAAAGTCAAAAAAAGAATTAAGAAACCA
>JAFPYT010000186.1 GCA_017394445.1 Bacteroidales bacterium
GAAGAACGACCATCGATGGTAATCCCAACCGTAATTATACAAAAACAAAATCACACATCCCGTCATTTTACGTCACAAAAAGTATGGCTCAAAGGTACAGGTAATATTTATAATAAAACATACGAGATTATTTGTGGATCGTTGGGAAGGGTAGGTAGTGCTGTTTATATGCGATTTAGCGTGGAATGTCACACTGTTGATACTCTTCTTTACCTTTTAGCCACCGACACCAATAGGAAACGAATTTACGATTTCGCTTTTTATGAGGGTAAGGATTTTTACACCTATCACGATTATTCTCTCAGAAAACCTGATTTGGTGTACTACAAAGCGGGGTATAATGTGCTATACAATGCATTGTGCGACACGTCAGCCATCGCCGACAGCACAGCGTTGCTTTCTTTTAATGATGTTTGTGGCAAATATCATAATGTCAAATACAGCGTCAAAGGTTATCCAAACATCCCCGACACTTTCCTCGTCTACCGCAACGTCAACGAGAAACTCGACTCCGTTTGGCACGTCTGCGCCCCCGAGGTCAACACACCCGAGAACCGCGCCAAAATCTCCGACTATGGCTACATTTTCCATTACGACGTATACAGCAAACAAGAAATCGAATCCCAATGTCCACGAATAAAAGACTATGTGGAGCAATATAAAAAACGACATTAATCGTATTCGTTCCATTCGCCAAATTATAATTCAACTTGTTGATTTATAATTTTTTGTTAAATAAAAAAAATTCGTTTCCTTCGTTTAATTCGGTGTTAAAAAGAAGATACCAAAATAAATTTGGAGAATAGAAACCAAAACGCTAAATTTGCAGAAACAATACAAATAAAGAATAGTCAATGGGAAACTACATCAGATTCGATTGGATGATAAAGCGTCTTCTCCGCAACAAAAGCAACCACGTTGTGTTGGAGGGCTTTTTGAGCGTGTTGATAAACCGTCAGATCAAGATAGCCCAGATACTCGAAAGCGAGGGAAATCAGGACGACGACCAGCAGAAATTCAACCGCGTAGACCTCCTAGTAGAAGACGATAAAAAAGAAAAATTTCTCATTGAGGTTCAGAACGACCACGAGATAGACTTTTTCCACCGAATGGCATTCGGTGCGGCAAAGATAATCGCCGACTATATGGCCATTGGCGAGCCCTACAAGAGCCTTCCCAAAGTTTATTCGGTCAACATCGTCTATTTCAGCCTCGGACAGGGCAAGGGCTACGCCTACCACGGCACAACGGTGTTCAAGAATATGTTCAACGAGGAGGACGAACTCCGCCTCACGCCAGCCCAGCGGTCGAAGTTCGGGGTCGACGAAGTCCGCGGAATATTTCCCGAGTATTACATTCTTCGCGTCAACAAGTTCGACGACGAGATCCGCCAACCGTTACAGGAGTGGATATCCTTTCTCAAGACAGGCGAAATACCTGACGCATTCACAGCGCAGGGCTTGAAAGAGGCACGCGAAATACTCCGTGTGGATTCTCTGAGCGAAGAAGACCGCAAAGTGTACAAACGCTATCTTCAAGGAGTAAGCCTCGCCCTCAGCCTCGACGATTCGAGCCGCTACGAGGGCTATTGCGACGGTCATTTAGACGGTCTTGCCGAAGGACGCGCCGAAGGTGTAAAACAAAATTCTATCGAAACCGCCCGCCGTATGAAATCCGACGGCTTGCCCCTTGATGTAATTGCCAAATATACCCAACTTCCCCTCTCCGAAATCGAAAAGTTATAACCTTTCGCTTTTTTCCGCTTGGTTTTTTGTTAAAAAAGAAAAGCCATGAATAAGATTACTTTATTATTTACTATAATAATAGGTGTTATACAAACCACCTCCGCCCAAACCTTCACCGCCGGTTCGTACAAATACCGTGTAAAAAAAAAACCTGCGTTCCTTTGTGGGGTGCAGGATTTTTGGTTTAGGGAATAATACTAAGGGTTAATAATAAATTAGGTTCATAAACAATAAATCTAATAACTGAAAAAAGTAAAAAAAACGACCGCCTTTAAATGAAGGCGGTCGTTTTTTATATAACCAACCTTCTAACTAAAAAATTTAAAAC
>JAFPYT010000187.1 GCA_017394445.1 Bacteroidales bacterium
CCTATTGGCGAATATCCCCGAATGATTCCGTTTGAAAATCATGATGTCGACATCTGTTCGGGCGATTATGTCTATCTGTTTACCGATGGTTTTACCGACCAATTAGACCCTGAAAATCACAAATTTACACCGCGACAACTGCGAAAATTATTAACTGATATCAACTCAAAAACCAAAATAGCTGCCGAGCAGTCGCAAATGCTCAACCAAGCTTTAGAACAATGGCGGCAAGGCGTTAGACAGATGGACGATATTTTAATTGGCGGTTATTGCATTAAATAAACACAAAAAGATTATGAGAGTATTTCGACACATATTAATAATAGTAGTAACTTTTGGTTTATCGGCGGCAAAGGCTCAAACCGACACCCTTCCGGGATTGAATTTGTTTAACAACGCCGCTTCCGACAATGCACTACAAGACAACGTTAACGAAACCATACAAGCCACCGACTCTATTACCGAACAACTCAACACTCTGCAAGAACTCTATCAAATTGGCAAATACGGCCAGGCTCTTGTGCTTGCCCGCGATATGAGCAATCAAGAACACCTCACCAAACAGCAAAACCTTTTACGTTTAAAATACAACATCGCAGCTTTCAAAGAGTTGGAATTTCACCATGAGGCTGATAGCACAGCGCAACTTTTTCTTCAAAAAGACCCATTTTACAAAACCAACTCAAACGATCCTCTGCCGTTTTGCGAGGTGTTAGACAATTACTACACGATGCCAAAAATAGCAGTGTGGGCTTCGGCAGGCATTTCCACCGTTAAACCTTTGTTAGATACCGTCCGCACTGTGGTAGACACTATCAACCGCAAACCTGATTATATAATCAACGGATATTCGTTTCAAGTGGGATTTGAGTTCCGTCCGTGGAAAATTCTCACTGTTTCGGTTGCGCCCACATTCGGATTTTACAATATCGACCGCTCCATCAACCGCACCAAAAATGCAGTTTTCTACTACAACGAAGATTGCGCTATCTTGTCGGTGCCGCTATGTTTGGAGGCTAATATTTTTTCGGGTAACGAAATTATTGTGCCGTCGGTATATGCCGGAGCACAGTTTAGATATATCTTGAGTTCCGATTATATAGCCTACACCGAAGCCGAAGGTGTATATCCTGAAAGGTCGGACTTGGCAGACGGCATCGATACCAAAAACCGAATCAACACTTCGGTGCTTGGCGGCGTTAAACTCAACGTAAATGTAAAACGGATAACGTATTTTGCCGATCTTGGCATTGCGTACAACTTCCGCTCTTACAACAATCCTGCCAAAAAATACAACGATGCCGCGCTTCTATATCAAAATTTGTATATCCCCGACGTTTTCAGAATGTTGGAATTTTCGCTCAGGGCTGGCGTTAAGGTAAACCTCCACTATAAAACCATCGCTAAATACAATTACGGCTATTAAAAAATGCACAACTACTATGAAATCAACTAAATACATATTGGCAATCATAACCTCGGCTACCCTCCTTGCCTGCAACGACCACATAGTTTATCCCGACCCTATGGGCGAACCTGCCAAATCGTTGGGTATTTTTTTAGAAGATGTTGAATGGTTTACAATCTTGCCCAACGGCTCGGTGGCTATGCCTAATCATTGCAGCCAAACCAATGCTTTTGTGGTAACTACAGTAAAACGCGACGGCACTTGCACCTCGTCGGATACTGTGGATAATTTTGTCAATTTTGCCTCCATTATTGCCAATCAAAACGGCGATATTATAGTTGCCGATCATAATTATGACGACAACGTATCATCTATTTGCAAAATTAATCAGCAAGGCAAAATCACTCCGCTAAACTCAGCACCTATGTTTGTGCCGCTCACACTATTCAACAATGGCGATGTGGCATATTTCCACCGCGAAAATATCCACACTTCGGGCGAGGAACACCTTGTAATGCATATACTTGGCAACAATTTGACCTATATAATGGAATACGACTTTACACCCGAAGATGTAACTTCGTTTAACAACAATATGATACTCTACAACCACTTTGGCGAATACTGCATCTACAACACTAATGGCACTATGGTTGCCAACGGCAATATCGAAAGTCCAATATATACGGTAAAATTTGTAGATGGCTCGCTTTATTTGCTTGTGTGGGATGGACTTGCTTATTCTAACTCTGATTCTGACGTTTACAACGGTTTATACAATTATCGTATTATCAAAATGAATCCCCAAGGTCAGCAGTTGTTTACCACCAAAATTGTGTCGTCTAAGATTTTTAGTAATTTTACAGTGCACAACGATATGCTCATTGCTACAGGGGTTTATATTCCCGATTACAACAAAAACGTAGGTAACGGTGTAATTTATATTTTCGACAACAACAACGGGCAACTAAAAGACACAATTTCCGTTGATTATAAAGGTTGCGATATTTTGCCATTTTACATTTCGCCCGACAAAAATGGAGAATACGACGTATATTCCATTAGACGTGAAAACTACACCGAAATACCTGACTATCAGCATGGTATTGCTAATTTTTATCAAGGCGATGTATTTATGTATCACACCAACGATTTACACAATCTTCAAATAGAGAACTATTAAACGTAGAATAAACAATGAAAACTTTTACCAAATTATTCACTTTGCTTTTGGCGGTTTCAATATTTGCCACATCGTGCAACAAAGAAGATGAAACCAAACCCGACAATCCTATTGAGGAAGAAAAAGATTACAACGCAGTGCCTTTCTCTGCCACCATTACCCTATCGCCTATGCAAGGCGGGTTTAGCGGAGTGGAATTAAAACAGGCTTTTGTAAGCGGCGACGTTGTAGAAATCACTAATCCCGACGTGCTTTACGAACCGCTCTCAATTTCTGCCGACGAGTTTGCTGGCAAATCAACAGCCTCATTTTCAGGCGAATTGAAAGTTAAAAAAGGTGCAGAACCATCAAAACTCACCGCCGTGCTCAAAAACGGTGACAACTACAACGGTGGCAAACCTTACAACGATGTAAAACAACTTGAATCCACAGCCAACGACATCAACAAATACAGTTATTGGTCGTGCGAAAACTTCGATTATTCAGCCTCTAATACATCTGTTAATCTGGTTCAAAGCACTGTGTTTGTGGAATTTAATATGCCGTTTACTGTTAATGTAAATATCAAAAACGGTCAGGCGGTGTTTAATACTATTATTCAAGGTAAAGGAAGTTTTGCTGTGCCCAACGGTGCTACAGTTGAAAGTGCTGATTTTCAGAAAAATGTAGTTTTAAAAGATAAATTGTTCTACTCTTTTAGTGCACAAACTCCCGAAAACTGCCTTCCCGGATTGTTTTCTATTGCCGAAAACAAACAGATCTTTTTTAGCAAAGGTAATTTGCAATATTTAATCTGCGAAGGCACTTGGCGTTTGGCTCCTTATCAATATCACACTTGTTTTGACGACTTTATGTTTGATATTGGAGATGATTATGCAAATTATCCAGGACCAGACAATTGGACAGATCTTTTTTGGTGGGGAGCTTGGATTGATGGTGTAAGCCATAGCAAGTCAGGTAAATATACTGAAGACTATATTATTCCAATAGGTGCCGATGGCAATATATCAGGCAAATGTGCTTTTGGAGAAGAATGGACAGTGCTATCGGTTGATGAGTGGAACTATCTGATGTTTACACGCCCCAATGCCGACCAAAAACAAGGCGGAGCATTAGTGTCTGGTGTGGAAGGATGGGTAATATTACCCGACAATTGGATCGAACCCGAGGGTATCAACCCTTTTGAAGCGCGGTTTGATGTTAAGTACAAAGAAGATATTCCTAACCAATACACCAAAGAAGAGTGGGAAAAAATGGAAGCGGCAGGTGCTGTATTTCTGCCTTTTACTGGTTCAATATGGGCTACGTACATTACAAAAACGACGAACGACTATCAGACACGTACTTATGCAGAAGGCGATATTCCTCAAATGATTGACTTTAGCATATTAAATAGCTCGGCTATTACCGAAGAAGACGGAATAGCATGGGGTTTCGGCTTTCATTTTGGGTATCCAATCCGTTTGATACAATATTACACCCCCTCAGTAAAAGTAGAATAATTTGTAACATCAATGCCTTCAATTTGTCCATACCCAGGTCTACGACCATTTACCGAAGAAGAGAGCATCTTCTTCAAAGGGCGTGATTTGCATATCAGGCAAATTGTAAAGTTGTTGGAAACCAACAAGATGGCATTTATCACCGGTGCATCGGGCGATGGAAAATCGTCGATGGTTTACGCCGGTGTTATTCCATATATCAGGGCAGGATTTTTTAAATCGCAGTTTAATAGTTGGCTTATAGTAGATTTTAAACCTCAGCGCAATCCGCTTAAATCGTTGAGCGATTCGGCGGCAAAAGAATTTGGTATCGATTCAGAACAATGTTTTGCCGATCTTTCGCTTGGATTCTCCTCTATAACAGATATTTACAAAAAATCAGGAGCATACGTTACCAATCAGCCCGACGCCGTAAACAAGGGCAAAAACCTCTTGATTATTGCCGATCAGTTTGAGGAGATTTTTACCAATACAGAAAACTTCAACGCCGGACAGCCAAGCGACGAATCGTACACTGCCATCAATCTGCTTTTAGAAACGGTGCGTATCTCTATTGCCGAAAAACTTCCTGTGTATGTGATATTTACAATGCGTTCTGACTTTATAAGCCAATGCACTGTTTTTAAGCATTTGCCAGAGTTTATCGCTTACAGCCAGTTTTTTGTGCCGCAACTAAAACGCGACGAAATTCGCCAAGTAATCGAAGAACCCGCCGTGCTTGCAGGTGGAAATGTGTCGTCGCGACTTACCGAGGTCATTATCAACAACTTAAACTCTGGTTTCGACCAACTTCCTGTTTTGCAGCACGCCCTCAACCTGCTTTGGAAAATGGCAGACAACGGTGCGCAGCAGTTAGACCTTATTCACCTTGCCAAAATTGCGGGTATTTCAAAAGATGTGCTGTCAGACGGCGAGCAAAAAGAGTTCGACAAGTGGTTCTCCAGCCGTCCCGAATACGAAAAAAAATATTTTGCCAAGCCCGACCTCAACAATGTGCTCAACGCTCACGCTGGAATACTCTATGAATCAGCGTTTTCGTATTTTCAAAAAAAAGCTGTTTGGGCGCAAAAAAACATCACTGCCAACGACAGCAAGGATATTATCAAAACGGCTTTTAAATGCCTTACCAAAATCGACAACAACCGCCCTGTGCGCAACCGCTGCACACTCAACGAGATAACAGGCATCATCAATCGCGATAATATCACCAACGCCACAGTTTGCGGAGTTATTAATATTTTCCGTTCGCCCGAAAACACGCTCCTGCGTCCGTTTATAAGCGATGATAGTCTTGAAACTCAATATCTTAGCGGTGATACAGTTTTAGACGTTACCCACGAGGCATTAATCCGAAATTGGAAACTCCTCGCCGCTTGGGACACCGAAGAGGAATCTTTTACCAAAGATTATTTTGATTTTAACTCGCAGTTGCACAGATGGTTGCAAAACGACCGCAAACCGCAGTACCTTCTTGCACCAGGCAGCCTAAGTTATTTTTCGGATTGGTATAATAAATGCAACCCAAATCCCTATTGGATAGCCAAATACGACAATAGCAAACTATCTGAAAAAAAGAAACTTAGCAATGCCGAAATACAGTATCAAAACTGTCAGGAATTTCTTCAAGCAAGCGATGAGGCTGTTAAGGCAGTGGAACGCGCACGCCGCCGCAAAATCACCACTCTATTGATTGCTGCCGCCGCCGTAATTGCCATTATGATTGTTTTTACCACGTGGGCATTACGCGAACGCAGCATTGCTCAGGAAGAAACTATGCGTGCCGACGCCCAAACCGAACTTACACGCCAACAACGCGACACTGCCGAGGCTGAAAAACTCAATGCTCAGAAAGCCAACATTTTGGCGCAGGAACAGCGCGAACGTGCCGAACAAGCCGCCAAAGCCGCACTCGACGCTCAAAAAGAGACTCAAAAGGCGTATGATTCTGCCAATGCCGCCCGGCTTCTTGCCAACCGTATGCGCGACGAGGCTATCGAAAATCTGCACGTTGCCCAAGAAGAACGCCGTCAAGCCGATATTGCCCGCCGCAATGCCGACACAGCCCGTCAAAATGCTGAAATTGAGAAAGAACGCGCCGAAAATGCCAACAACATTGCCCTTGCAGCCACCATTGCTATGAAGGCCAAAAACCAATACGAAGACAAAACGCTGAGCATCCGTCTTGCCAACACCGCTTACAATATCAACAAAGGCAGCCAAAACAATGCCGACCTCTACGATGCTATTCTTTACGCTTTGGAAGAGTACGGCTACGACAATGCCCTCGCCACCACAACCGAACCCATCAAGGCGTTTAAAATCGACAGTCAAAACCGCTTGCTTGTTGCCACGGTGTCGGGCACGGTAATTGGCTACCAAATGGGCGGAGGGCGCGCATCGGAATATATGCGCATTTCAAAATTTGAATCGGCTATGCCAGTGCACAAGGCTATTTTCTTATCCGAAAAATATCTGATTTACAGCACAAAAGACCATAAAACTTTTATAATCGACATTCCAGCCCAAAAGCAATACAAGGTGTCGTTTGATGGCGACTATATCAATGCGGCAATCCTCACTCCCGACGGCAAATATATCGTAGAGGCGTTTAATAATGGCAACCTTTATGCGCTGTCTACTGCCGCCCTTGATTCCAAACCTGTTGTAAATCATAACTTTGGGTCTAAAATTATTGACATCTGCCAAGGCACCGCCAATGATGCCTACGTGCTGTTACATTCGGGCGTGCTGCAAAAATTTTCTATCGCCGATGGCAGCACCAAAACTATTCTCAACGATACCCGTTTCAACGCCTTTGCTGTGGCAAATATCGCCGACAAGCACCTTTTGGCGGTATGCTTTGCCAATGGAAACATCAATTTTGTTGACACCCGCACCGACACCAAGATTGAGGGCGAAATGCTCGGCGGACACTCAAAACTCGAACAGATGGTTTACGACCCTCGCACACAAATACTTGCCCTTACAAGTGCCGACAAGCGCGTGTCGTTTATCAATACTAAAAACCTCAACGCAAAACCGTTAGCCATCGAAGAGCATAGTCTCAACGGCAACAAAGTGCGCTGTATCGACTTCAATTCCAAAGGAATGTTTTTTGCCCTTACCGACGAAAACCTCATAAGATATTACGACACCAACATTGAGCAGTATGCCCGCACGCTTCAATCGCTCAATCTTGCGCCGCTTACACAGCAAGAAAAAATTCTTATCTTTGGCAACGAGTTTGCCGAAAACTACACCTTTTAATATTATAGATTATGCATCGATTTTTTATAATAATAATATTGACCACAGCCTTTTGCACATCAG
This sequence comes from Bacteroidales bacterium, assembly GCA_017394445.1. Taxonomy (GTDB): domain Bacteria; phylum Bacteroidota; class Bacteroidia; order Bacteroidales; family UBA3824; genus UBA3824. Next base: position 7,424 of record JAFPYT010000187.1, read on the forward strand.
CCTTGGCGCAGAGCGATACATCAATGCAGGGCAATGCCGTACCTTTGTTCGACAATCTTCAATCTGATAATGTGGAAATCAGCCAAGAGGGTCAGCAGTTGCTCCAAAACGAATCAAAATCCGAAA